>JBDTUV010000013.1:0-17480 GCA_040007575.1 Gemmatimonadales bacterium | reverse complement strand
GCCCGCGAAAGGTCGGTGGCAGGATCGGCGAGGTCGTCGGTCGTTGCGGCATCGAGGAAGCGCCGGAATGCGGCGTGATCGGCGGTGAGCGGGAGCTGGAGAAAGGCGCTGCCGCCGAAGACGACGAGGCCCACACGGTCACCCCGCGATCCGGCCAACGCCTCCAGCACCGCACCCTTCGCGACTGCCAGTCGGGTGGGCCCGCCCTGCCTATCCGCGGCGTTCATCGAGCGGGAGAGATCGAGCAGCACCAGCACGTCGCGTCCGGTGTGCACCAGCGACGCGGGCCGCTGGCCAAGCTGTGGACGTGCCACGGCGAGCAGGCCGAGACCCAGCGAGCCAAGGATCAGTCCCCGCCGGACCGCACTCATCCGCTCCGAGGGGATCTTCGAGGCGCGCGCCAGAAGGCCGGGCGCGCCGAAGTCATGGAGCCGGACTCTTCTCCCTCTATTGTGCCGAAGCAGGGCCCACACTGCCGGCGGTAGGGCCAGCAGCAGAAATGCGAGAGCGATGGGGTATCCGAAGGTCATGGCATCAGGGCAGGGTGCGGAGCCAGGTCATGCCGAGTCCCAGCTCCAGCCCGAGCAGGAGCAGTCCTGGAATGAGGGCAAGCAGGTACAGCTCGGTGTAGTCTCGGGTTTCCTGGACGGAGACGTCCTGGCGCTCCAGCGGATCGATCTCGTGCATGATCCGTCGGAGGGCCTCGGGATCGGTGGCCCGGTAATACTGGCCGCCGGTCCGGGACGAGATGCGGGTGAGCACCGCTTCATCCGAGCGGCTCAGGCGAGTGGGGGCCCGGCCCCAGCGCCAGATCAGGTTCCGGTCCGCCTCGGTGGTGTCGGCAGTGCTCAGTCCGATGGAGTGAATCCGGATACCGAGCGCCCGGGCTGCTTCCGCGGCGGCGTAGGGGGACGGCTTGCCGGTGTTGTTGGCACCATCGGTAATCAGCACGATGACACTGGCCTTGGCGGGCAGGTCCTTGAGCTGATTGAGACTCATCGCGAGCGCGGTACCGATGGCGGTGCCATCGGGCAGCATCCCGATGTCCACTCGCTCGATCGTCTGCCCAAGCAGGTCGATGTCCGGGGTGAGCGGAGCCTGGAGGAAGGTGCGTCCGGCGAACGTCACCAGGCCAATCAGGTCGCCCTGGCGCTGCTGCACGAAGTCGTTGAGCACCCGTCGAGCGACCTCGAGCCGGTTGCCCGGTTGAAAGTCGCCTGCCTTCATGCTGCTCGAGATATCCAGCGCAACCATGATGTTGCGGGAGCGCAGCCGGATCTCCCGCACGTCATGAGCAAGCTGAGGCCGGGCCAGCGCCACGATCAGGAGAGTCAGTCCGCTGGCGCGCAGCACGCCCAGCAGCGGCCGCCACCGGGCCCGCCGGCTTGGCGGGACATCGCCGAGGAAGGCGAGCGCCGGGAATCCGATGTGCTCTGGCGGAACCCGCCGTCCGCGGATCCAGGTGAGCGCCGCGTATCCGAGCGGCACGACGAGAAGCAGAAGTACGAACGGGTCAGCGAACCGCATGGACGCTTTCGTCGGCCGGCTGAGCCTCGTGCCACGCCTGAAGCAAGAGACGGGCACGCCCCAGGAAGTCGGCCGCGCTGGCCTCGCCTGGCCGTACTTCGGCGAACTTCACCATGTCGGCCTCGCTGAGAACATCATGACAGCGATCCCGAAGGCGAGCTTTGCTCAGGTGGGGCGGAAGCGCCCACAGCAACTCCGAGGTGGTCCGCTCACACGCCGCCACGTTCTCGGCCTCCTCCAGATATTGCCGAAGGGCCTGAGCCACGGCTTCGTAGTGCGCTGCTACGTTGCCACGCGAGGACCACCGTTCCCTTTCCGCCGCTTCCAGCCGGGCCAGCGCGACCTGGTAGGGCGATGGTGCCACCGGTTCGGCCGGGGGCTCGAGTCGCACCTGAGCCGGCGGCGGTCGGCGCCTTCGGCGGATCAGACGGTAGCCAGCCGCCGCAGCCAGGAGCATCAGGACCAGCGCCACGAGGGGCACAAGCGAAACCGGTCTCCGCTCCAGCTCCTGGATGTCCTTCAGGGCAGGATTGCCTGCGGGCAGGAGAGGCGTGATCTCGACGAAGGCCGAGTCACTCGCCAGCGTGGCTCGCTGGACTCCCTTGACCGCCCGCATGAAGGGGAGCCCGAAGATGGGAATCGGTTGCTTGCCCGGACGGTAAAAGGCGATCCGCGCCCGCCCATGAAAGATCCGATCCGGTGTCCGGCTCATCTTCTCGACCGAGAGGATCCGGACCCCGGGCGGGAGGGTACCAACGATCTGGGGGATGGTGTCGAACAACAGGTCTCGCTCATCCAGGCGGACACGAAACCTGATGGTGACCGAGTCGCCCACGGTGGGGTTGGCGGTCTCGGGGACGACTTCGAACGACTGCCCCATGACCTGAGCGGAGAGATCGTGTACGGCAGTCAGGAAAACAAGAACCGCTGTCATCCTGAGCGCAGCGAAGGATGTCTCGTTAGTTACCGCCACAGCATCCGCTCCCGTCGGCGAAAGAACGCCAGAAGCGGCTCGGCATACGATTGGCCGGTCTCCAGCCGCACCAGATCGGCGCCCCGGTCCCGCAGTACGCGCTCGAGCTCGAGATCGAGCCCCGCCATTCGGCGGCGAAACTCGTTTCGCAGCGGCTCACTGCCGGTGTCGAGGTACCGCCAGGCCCCACTCTCCGGATCACGCAGCGTGACCAGGCCGGCCTCGGGCAGCTCGCGCTCCCGGGCGTCCACAACCTGCACGGCAATCACATCGTGTTTGCGGGCCAGCCGGCCCAGCGCCGAGTGATAGCCACTGGCCATGAAATCGGAGACGATGAACAACACCGAGCGCCGTCGGAGCACGGATTCGAGGTACTCGAGGGCGGAGCTCAGATCAGTGCCGGAACCGGCCGGCTCGAAGGAGAGAAGGTCGCTGATGATGCGGAGGGCGTGTCGCCGGCCCTTCCTGGCCGGAATCATCCGCTCGACGCGGTCGGTAAAGAAGAGGGTCCCCACTCGATCGTTATTGCGGGCAGCGGCGAGCGCCAGCACGGCGCAGACTTCAGTGGCCAGATCTCCCTTGGTTCGGACCCGGCTGCCGAACCGCTTCGAGGCGCTGAAGTCCACCACGAAGCCCACGGTGAGCTCCCGCTCCTCCAGGTAGCGCTTGACGTAGGCGGAGCCCAGGCGCGCGGTGACGTTCCAATCGATGGACCGGACGTCGTCACCCGGTTGATACTCGCGGACCTCGGCGAACTCGACACCTCTTCCCCGAAAGGCGCTGGAGTACTCGCCGGCCACGATGTCTCGCACCAGGTGGCGGGTGGTGATCTCGATCCGCCGCACCTCGCGCATGACCTCCTCAGGACTCATGGGACGGGAACGGTCTCGAAGATCCTCGCCAGGAGGGCATCGGCACCAATGCCTTCGGCATCGGCACGATAGGTCAGGAGGAGCCGGTGACGGAGAAGATCGAGGCCCAAAGCCTTGATGTCCTCGGGCATGACGTACGAGCGGCCCTGCAGGAACGCGTGGGCCTTGGCGGCACGGATGAGATAGATCGATGCCCTGGGCGAGGCGCCGTACTCGATGAGCGGCCCGAGATCGGGCAGGCCGGCAGCGGCCGGCTTACGGGTGGCGGCGACCAGATCGAGGACGTACTCCTTGATCCGGCCATCCACGTAGACCTCCTGCACCAGCTGGCGGGCGCGGAGGACGCGCTCCGGGTCGAGCACGTGACGCGCGGTTGGCTCGGGTCCAGCCGTCATCCGGTCGAGGACCTCACGCTCGTCCCGCCGCTCCGGGTAGGTCACGACCAGCTTGAACATGAACCGGTCGACCTGGGCCTCGGGCAAGGGGTACGTGCCCTCGTGCTCGATCGGATTCTGGGTGGCGAGCACCAGGAAGAGCTCGGGCAGAGGGAAGGTCTGGCCGCCGATGGTGACCTGCTTTTCCTGCATCGCTTCGAGCAGCGCGCTCTGCACCTTGGCCGGTGCCCGGTTGATCTCGTCGGCCAGGAGGATGTTGGTGAAGATCGGCCCCTTCTGCACCGTGAAGTCGCCGCTCCGCTGATTGTAGATCATGGTGCCGATCAGGTCGGACGGCAGCAGGTCGGGAGTAAACTGAATGCGGTGGAACCCGCCCGCGATGGTTGCGGCCAGAGTACGGACGGCCAGCGTCTTGGCCAGCCCGGGGACCCCTTCGAGCAGGACGTGGCCATCGGCGAGGAGACCGATGAGCAGGCGCTCGACCATGGCGTGCTGGCCGACGATCACCTTGCCGAGCTCCTGGGTGACCTCCGCGAGCAGCCGGCTTTCCTCGATCAGGCGCGGGTTGGGCGCAGGAGCCGATATCGCGCGAGCGTCTAGCGCGCTCATCCGGCGGCCTCCGCCGTTCTTGCATCGCCGGTGCTCGGCTCGGGGTATTCGCGCGGCGCAGCGGACCGGCCTCGCGCGAGCCGCTTCTGCCAGGCATCGAGGTAGGTGTAGACCACCGGGGTGATATAGAGCGTAATGAGCTGGGAGAAGAGCAGTCCTCCCACCACGACCACGCCGAGCGGCCGCCGGGACTCGGCACCAGCGCCGTGCCCCAGCGCGATGGGAAGGGTACCGACCAGGGCCGCCATGGTGGTCATCATGATGGGGCGAAGTCCGCAGTTTGTGCGTTCATGGCGTAACCTCGCTTCCGATGCAGACGCCGCGACGGGAGTAAAGTTAACAACGTTCAGTATCAACTGAACGCAGCCGCATAACTATCGAGGCCCCTCGCCGGCAAAGCGATCACGCAGGAGCGCGGCCTCTTCGCTGACGGTCCGAACGGCGATGCGGGTCTCTCACAGCAACAGCATGCAGCCCACCACCAGACCCGTCACCGCCAGGAAGCCGGCACCGAGGGCCACCAGCTCCAGGGCGGCCGAGAGCTGCGTAAATCCCCCCTCGGCGAGGGTAGCGCCCAAGAGCGATGTAATGGCAGCGGCAGCGAACGAGCCGATAGAGGCGTAAAAGCAGCGCAGCGCGCATGCGATCGATCTGTCATATTCAGGCCTGGTTCGGTGAAGGTCCGCCTGAATATGAACCGAGCGCGCAACCCGGCAATGGGCGCGCGCTCGTGAGCTCATTACAAAATTGTAGCGGTTACTCGCCCAGTCGAATCCGCTCGATCCGGTGGGACTTGGCCTGGGTGTTGTAGAGCCTCAAGGTCACGATATCACCCGACTTGTCACCCTTGAGGGCCTGCTTCAGGTCGGCCACGCTCCTCACCGACTTGCCTTCTACCGAGAGGATGATGTCCGGCCCGCCATTTTCCGGCTCGGCAATCTCACCCTGTGCGGGCCCACCAGGAGTGACCCCGGTGACGATCAGACCGCGCTGCTCGGGCTTGAGCTCGAACTGCTCAGCTGCGTCCTTATCGACCGGCTGCACGGTCAGGCCGAGCAGGTCGATGTCGGCCGCGGCTTGGTCGCTCGAATCGGCAGCATCATCCGTGGCCGCCGTGTCACCTGCCGCGGTTTGCCTGGCTGCCGGCACCTCCTGGAGGCGTACCTCGAAGGTCTTGCGTACTCCACCCTTCCTCGCGACTTCGACCTTCACCTTTTCGCCGGCCTTGCGGAAGGCGACCTGCTGCTGGAGTTGGCCGACGTACTCGACCGGCGCTCCGTCTACCGACACGATGATGTCACCAGCCTCGATACCGGCCTTCTTTGCCGGAGAGCCTTCGCTGAAATCCTGCACCAGCACGCCGCGGATCTCGGGAAGGCCGACGTACTCGGCATCGTTGGCGGTAGCGTTCTGAACGCTTACGCCCATGGCGACCCGGTTTACCCGGCCACCGGAGATGATCTGGTCCATGACCCGGTGGGCCAGGTCGATGGGAATCGCAAAACCATAACCCGAGTAGAAGCCGGTCTGGCTGGCGATTGCCGAGTTCACCCCAATGACTTCGCCCCGTACGCTCACCAGCGGGCCACCGGAGTTGCCCGGGTTGATGGCGGCGTCGGTCTGAATGAAGTCCTGGATGCTGCGGTCGCTCTGACCAGGCAACGCGAGGCTGCGGCCCTTCGCGCTGATGATGCCGGAGGTCACCGTGAAGGTGAGGTTTTCCCCCAGCGGGTTACCCACCGCCAGAACCCACTCGCCCACCCGGGCGGCGCTGCTGTTGCCCAGCGGTGCGGGAACCAGGTTCTTGGCCTCGATCTTGAGCACGGCCAGGTCGGTGTTCGGATCGGTGCCGACGATCTTGGCCTTGAACTCACGCCGGTCGAGCAGGCGCACCGTGACCTGATCGGAGCCGTCTACCACGTGGTTGTTGGTCAGGATGTAGCCGTCCTTGGAGACGATGAACCCTGAGCCGGAGCCTTCCCGGAACCGGGGCTCCTCCTGTGGGGGCATGTTCTTGAAGAACTCTTCGAAGCCGGGAGGCACCTGCATCCGCGGTTTCGTCTGCGGGCCACTGCGGCGGGCCGTTTCGGGCTTCTTGCCGGACCTGATGTACACGACGCTGGGCTTGATGTGCTCGGCCACAGAGGCGAAGGCTTCGCTCAGATCCTGAAGCGAGGCGGCTCCGGCCGGCAGCTTCGTCGCGGCCGCCGGGACAGCCGGCTGCTGGGCCGACGACTGATAGGGTAGGTGGAACAGACCCGCGGACAGCAGGCCAAGGGCAAATGCGAATCCAACGCCGCTGTTTCTGAGGCGACGCAACCATCCTTCAGACATATCGACTCCCGCATGGGCATGCACTGAGTTCGGGGCGGAATTGCCTCGATAGGATAGTCAGATGCCTGTGGAGGAGTTCCCGTCGCGGCCGATCCTGAAACGGAACGCAGCCGGATACCGTATTTACCCTTGCCGTTTCGCAGCCCGGTTCCGTTTATCATTCGGATGGAGCTGTGCCAAGACCTTGCCTCACACCTTCGGTGCGAACATCATCCCCGCCGGACGGACAACTCAGACCCCTGACAGCCGGAGAAGCTGATGGACAGCAGGGCCCCTACTCGCCGGAGCGCTCTTGCCGGTCTCTTCCTCATCACGGCCGTCTCGGCCTGCAGCGGTGGCCGGAGCGCACCGCCGGTTACGGCCGCGACACCCGGCACGACCAGCTCCGCGGCTCATGGGCTGGAGGTCCCCGCTTCCGCGGCGTTCGAGAGTGCCGTGGCCAAAGGCACCCGGACGCGCACCGGCGCTCCAGGACCTCGTTACTGGCAGCAGTGGGCCGACTACCGCCTCGAGGCCGAGCTCAATCCGATCTCCAAGCGCCTGACGGGGCAGGGCACGGTGACTTACTACAACCGCTCGCCCGACACGCTCCAGGAGGTGTACGTCCAGCTGCTTCACAACATCTTCGCCCCCGGGGCGCGGCATAACACCGACGTGCCCTGGTCGGTCGAAGGAGTCGAGCTCAGCCGGGTGGCCGCGCAGGGGCAGCAGCTCCAGGCGACCGACAAGAAAGAGGGCACGGGGTACGAAGTGGACGGGACGATCATGCGGATCCGGCTGCCGAAGCCGTTGCCACCGGGCGGGTCAGCCGCGTTCGACTTCGCCTGGAAACTCCGGATTCCACCCGATGGGGCCCCCCGGGGCGGTCAGGACGGTGAAGCGTTCTTCATCAACTACTGGTATCCCCAGATGGCGGTGTATGACGACCTCAACGGCTGGCAGATCGACCAGTACCTGGGGAACGCCGAGTTTTACATGGGGTATGGCAACTACGACGTTGCCCTGACACTGCCGGCGGGGTGGCTGGTGACTTCCACCGGCAGGCTGCTCAACCCCGGCGAAGTACTCTCCAGCCAGACCCGGGCCCGCCTGGATACGGCCAGTCATGCCAGAGGAATAATGCGAGTGGTGACGGAAGCCGACCGTAGTGCGGGCACTTCGACCACGACGGGAACCGATGGGAAGCTCACCTGGCGGTTCCGGGCTGACAGCGTGCGCGATGTCTCCTGGGCTACCTCATCCAGGTATCTCTGGGATGCAACCAACGCCGCCGTGGGCGACGCGAACGGTGACGGCCGTCCAGACACCACGGCGATCTCTGCCTTCTATCGTCCCGAGCTCCGAGCCAGCCACTGGGATCAAAGCGCGCGGGACAGCCGACACTCGATCGAGTTCTTTTCCCGATACCTCTTACCGTACCCCTATCCCCACATGACCGCAGTGGACGGTCCGACGTCGTGCGGCGGAATGGAGTACCCGATGATGACCTGCATCGGCGGAACGTGGGACACACTCGGGTTGTACGAGGTTACGACGCATGAGATCGGGCACATGTGGTTCCCCATGCTGGTTGGCTCGGACGAGAAGCGGTACGCCTGGATGGACGAGGGGCTCACCCAGTTCGATCAGTCGCAGTCCATGGCCGATTTCTTTAAAGGCTTTGACGACGAGGAAATCAATCGCAGAAATTACCTGAACTTGGCAGAGAGCGGACGCGAGGTCGAGCTGATGCATCATGGCGACCGGTATCCGACCTACAACTCCTACGGGGTTGCCAGCTACTACAAGCCGGCCAGCGTGCTCGTCGCACTCCGAGGCGTGCTGGGAGCGGAGACTTTCAACAAGGCGTACACTGAGTACGCCCGGCGCTGGCTCTACAAGCACCCATCGCCATCCGACCTGTTCCACACCTTCGAGGATGTGTCCGGTCAGGACCTCTCCTGGTTCTGGCGTACCTGGTTCTACGAAACGTGGAAGCTGGACCAGGCCATCGACACCGTCACTGCGGCCGGCGACTCGCTCGACGTGGTGATCGAGAACCGCGGAAAGGCCCCGATGCCGGTGCACCTGGCGGTCACCCGGACCGACGGCAAGGTCCAAAACCTCATCCTTCCGGCCAACGTGTGGTTCGGCGGTGAACGCCGCAGGACGCTGCGCATCGCGCGAGAGCCAGCGGTCAAGAGCATCGAGATCGACCCGAAGAAGGATTTCCCCGATATCGATCGAAGCAATCAGGTGTGGCCGAGGTGAGTCGTGGGTAGTTTAGAGACATGCCCCGCGTCCTCATTGTCGCCAACCGCCTTCCCGTCACCGTTCGGGCCACCGACACCGGAGTCGAGGTCCAGCGGAGCCCCGGCGGCCTCGCCACCGGGCTCCTCAGGCCTCACGGGCAGTCGGGGGGCCTGTGGATCGGTTGGTCGGGTGCAACCGAGGAGCTGACCGCCGCTCAACTTTCCCAGCTGGATGAGCAGCTCGCCGCCATGCGGCTGGTGGGGGTTCCCCTTACCACCGATCAGGTGACCCGCTACTACGAGGGGTTCTCCAATGGGGTCCTCTGGCCCCTCTTTCATTACTTCCCGGATCAGGTGCCGCTCCACGTACGTGATTTCGACGCCTACGTGGAAGTGAACGAGCGATTCGCCGACGTCGTAGCACAGCAGTACCAGGCGGGTGACCTCATCTGGGTGCACGATTACCAGCTGTTGCTCCTTCCGGGGCTGCTCCGCCAACGGCTGCCCGATGCCCGGATCGGGTTCTTCCTCCACATCCCTTTCCCTTCGGAAGAGCTGTTCCGCACCCTGCCCGACCGGGACCGCCTGCTTCGCGGTCTGCTGGGCGCCGATCTCATTGGCTTCCACACACCCGCCTATCTCCGGCACTTCGCCGCGTCGATCACCCAGCTCGGGCTCACCGTTGACATCGACCGGGTCCAGCTCACCGACCGGGAGGTGCGGCTCGGCGTCTTTCCAATGGGGATCGATGCCGAGTCGTTCCGGACCCTGGCCGAGGACCCGGCCGTGCAGGCAGAAGTGAAAACTCTCAGAGGGGATGAAAGCGTCCGGCTCCTGGTGGGGGTCGATCGGCTGGACTACACCAAGGGGATCCCTCGTCGGCTCCTGTCCTACGAGCGAATGCTCCAAACCCACCCGGAGCTGCGTGAGCGGGTCCGGCTGGTTCAGGTGGCAGTGCCCTCTCGCACCGGGGTGGGGGCATATCAAGAATTCCGGGCGCTGGTCGACGGGCTGGTCGGCAGAATCAATGGCGACTTCGGGACCCCGCGTTGGGTGCCGGTGCACTACATCTATCGCTCGCTATCGGAGCGCGAGCTCGTAGCGCTGTACCGCGCGGCCGACGTCATGCTCGTCACCCCGCTGCGTGACGGCATGAACCTGGTGGCCAAGGAGTTCGTTGCCTCCCGTACCGATGGGGACGGAGTCCTGGTGCTGAGTGAGTTTGCCGGAGCGTCCTGGGAGTTGCCGGAGGCGGTGCAGGTCAACCCCTACGACGTGGATGGTATGGCGGAGGCCTGTTACCGCGCGCTCATGATGGAACCGGAAGAGCGGAGAACCCGACTGGCGCCGCTCCGCGTGCGGGTGGACACCTACGACGTGCATCACTGGGCGGCCACCTTCCTGGAACAGCTCGAGACGATCACCCGCCGCATCACCCCCGCTATCCAGCTACCCGCAGGTCCTGCTGCCGCACGGCAGTCGCTGCTTACCCGGCTGCGTGAGGCAGAAGACCTCCTGGTCTTTCTGGACTATGACGGCACGCTGGTTCCCTATACGCCAACACCCGAGCTCGCGAGACCGGATGCCGGCCTGCTGGAGCTGCTCGAAGGTTTAGCTGGTCGCCCCAGAACCGAGCTGCACGTGGTGAGCGGGCGGGCTCGGGAGGCGCTGGAGCGCTGGCTCGGCGCCCTTCCAGTGACCCTTCACGCCGAGCACGGGTTCTGGTCGCGGGTTCCGGGGGGATCGGAGTGGACCGCAGCAGCGGAGGTCACCGGCGAATGGCGAGAGCCGGCGTTGGCGATCCTGCGGGATATCACCGCCCGTACGCCGGGGTCGCTGGTCGAGGTGAAGTCGGTCGCCCTGGCCTGGCACTACAGGATGGCGGACCAGGAAGCCGGCGCTCGCCGGGCAAATGAGGTACGCCTGCACCTCTCGCAGCTGCTGAGCAATCAGCCGGTAGAGATCCTTGCGGGGCATAAGGTCCTGGAGATTCGTCCCTACGGCGTCCACAAAGGCCGGATCGTACCGCCGCTCTCGCCGGAGAAACTGGCCTCCACCACCCTGCTCGCGATCGGGGACGATCGCACCGACGAAGATCTCTTTGCAGCCTTGCCCTCCGACGCGATCACCATTCGGGTAGGCCCCGGTCCTACCCGGGCGCGCTTCCGCCTGGACGGAGTTGTCGCGGTGAGAGCCTTACTGCGCTCGCTTGTCGAGGCTGAGGTTCCCCGATAACGACGCGCCAGCCCCCGGGGCTCACGGTGCTCTTCTTCACCGAGCTCTGGGAACGGCTCGCGTACTACGGGATGCGCGGCCTGCTCATCCTGTACCTCATCGACACCACATCCGGAGGTCTCGGCTGGACTCAGGAGAGCGCGAGTCGGCTCTACGGGTGGTTCACGGGGCTGGTTTACCTGACCCCGGTGATTGGTGGCTGGCTGGCCGATCGATATCTGGGGACCAGGCGTTCATTGGCGATCGGCGGCTCAGTGCTCTCCCTGGGGTACTTCACGCTGGCGCTCGGTCGGAGCTGGTTCTTCTATATCGGACTGGGTTTGATCGTGCTGGGTACCGGCTTCTTCAAGCCCAATGGCTACACCATGGTGGGCCAGCTGTACCGGGCCGGCGATTCCCGCCGCGATCCGGGCTTCACCATTTACTACATGGCGATCAACCTGGGCGCGTTGCTGGGGCCACTGCTCTGCGCCTGGCTTGCCGCTGATTCCCGGTACGGTTGGTCGTATGCATTTGCCGCTTCGGGGACGGCGATGCTGATCGGACTGCTGTTCTATGTGTGGGCGCGCCGCTTTCGCCTTCAAGGCATCGGGCTTCCACCGGTGGGCCGGACGGGTGACTCGCCTGCCAAGACTCCCCTGACCCAGGGGGAGCGGGGTCGGATTCTCGCGGTAGCCATCATCACGGTTTTCGTCGTCTTTTTCTGGCTGGCCTACGAACAGGTGGGCTCCTCGGTCAACGTGTTCGCGGCAAACAGGACGGACCGATTGCTGACCGGATGGCTCAGCCGAGTGGTCCCGGGCGGAGAAATCCCAGCCGCCTGGTTCCAGGCCATCAACCCCTTCTTCGTGCTGCTGCTGGCGCCCTTGATGGCCGGCTTCTGGCGCCGGATGGGTAATCGGGCACCGAGCACGCCCGCCAAGATGGCACTCGGACTCATCCTGCTGGGGCTGGCCTATGTGGTGATGGTGTTCGGCGCGGCGCAGGCCGATGGCGGAGTCCGGATCAGTCCCTGGTTCCTGGTCGCGTTCTACTTCGTCTTCAGCTGTGGCGAGCTCTGCTTTCTTCCGGTGGGAATCTCGTTCGTGAGCCAGGCGGCACCTGTCAGGCTCGCGTCGATGCTCATGGGGGTCTGGCTCACCGCCAACTTTTTCGCGAGCCTGACCGGCGGCTACGTGGCAGGAATGGTCCAACGGATCGAGCGGGGAGAGATCTTCACCGTGTTGGGCGGCCAGGCAGACTTCTTCCTGATTTTCGTGGGACTATGCCTGCTGACCGGTGGTCTGCTGGGACTGCTGGGCCCTACCTTGAGACGGCTGATTGGAGATCACACCGCGCTCGGGCGTGAGCCCGGGAGGTGATTAGTCACGAGGAGGGACCGAGGCGGGGTCGATATGCCTCAGCGCGCGCCGGGCCGATGCCGCGATCTCGTCGTTGATCTCTTCGTCTACCATGGTCACCAAACGGGGCACCGCTGCCTTGGCGGCGGGGCCGATTTCCAGCAGAGCTATGGTGACCGGGAACCGGACTGCCGCCACCGGATCATCGAGGGCCTCGATCAGCGCGGGGACAGCAGCTGCCGCGGCAGGGCCCATGCTCGCGATCTCATATGCGGCCGCGTTCCGTGTCTGAGGCGCCAGCCCCTTGAGGTCCGCGATCCACTCGCTCAGCGGCCGGCCATCGGAGATGGGCTCCTTGACCTTGGCGACGGTGGCCTGACCGTTAGCGGCGACGGTCAGAAGCAGGACCATCCCCCCGAGGCTTCCCAGAATTCGTTGTAGCATTGCTTACCTCCCCGATTCGTAGGCAAGCCCGCGATAGGCGGGCCCAGCCGGAATATAAGTGGCTCCTATCCGTAAATCGGGCAGCCTAGCTCAGTGAGGCATAAAGGTCGTCGAATGCGGCAGCCCGAAACCGGCGCGCGGCCGGAACCGTAGCGTGTAAGCTCTTCGCCGGCTACGGCACTACCCTGCGTGACCCGAGCGAGCTCGGCCGATCCAGCTTGCGCCGGTCGGAGGACGGATTCTTCCTCAAGCTGAGCTATTTATTCAGATGTAAACCGGCTGACTTGTAGTCGGTGCGCGATAGCACATGGGCGCCGGCAAGAGCCGACAGGTGGCCTGAGAAGCCGCCCTCACCAGTGAAGGTCCTCTCGCCCGTCCAAGTCTGGTTTAGCGCGCACGCCAATTGACATTGCGACTATTTCACTCGTAATTATCTCCAGGACGGCCCGGCGGGCGCGCCTCTCTCCACTATCGGCTCAGTCCCGCCCGCAGGGTCGCAACATCTTCGCCACCTGGAGAAGCGGTATGTCCCAAGCGCAAACAATTCCGGCGGTCACGCCGATCGAGAAGCGTGGATACGCCCACCCCGAGGTACTCGTCTCCACCGACTGGGTGGCGCAACATCTGGATGACCCCAAGGTCAGGTTGGTCGAATCCAATGAGGACCTGCTGCTGTACGACACCGGCCACATTCCGGGAGCGGTAAAGGTCGACTGGACCAACGATCTGAACGACCAGCTGATCCGCGACTATATAGATCGTGACCGGCTGCAGCGGCTGCTCCGCTCCAAAGGGATCGACAACGACACCACGATCGTCTTCTACGGCGACAAGAACAACTGGTGGGCGACCTACGCGTTCTGGGTGCTCAAGCTCTTCGGTATCGAGCGCATTCGGCTGATGGACGGCGGGCGGCTCCGGTGGGTGGACGAAGGCCGGCCGCTTACCACCGATGTCCCTTCGTATAAGGCAGGGAACATTACCGTCGGTCAGCGGAACGACGCGCCGGTTCGAGCGTTTCGGGCTGAGGTACTGGAGCACGTGGAGAAGCAGGGTCAGCTGGTAGACGTTCGCAGCCCCGAAGAGTTCCGCGGCGAGCGGCTGCACATGCCGGACTATCCCAGCGAGGGAGCGGTTCGGGGCGGGCACATTCCGGGAGCCAAGAGCATTCCGTGGGCCAAGGCGATCGATCCTGACACCCACACCTTCCGTCCGGCGGGCGAGCTCAAAAAGCTCTACCAGCAGGACAACAACCTTCGGCCCGACGCGGAGACGATCGCCTACTGCCGGATCGGCGAGCGTTCCTCTCACACCTGGTTCGCGCTCACCTACCTGCTGGGATTCGACGCCGTACGCAACTATGACGGATCGTGGACCGAGTGGGGCAATGGCGTGCGGCTGCCGGTGGAGAAGCCGTAGAGGGCCTACCTCGCCTCCCGCACTCGATCCGGGAAGTTCGTGACGATTCCGGCCACACCCGACTTCCACAGCCGCTGGGCGAGAGAGGGATCGTTCACGGTCCAGACGTGTACCGGGCACCCCCTCCCTCGCGCGGCTGAAACGAAGCGCGCGGTCGGCACCGTGAGGCCTCGATATCGCGCCGGCACTGACAGGACCTGGTAGGGAGACCTGACAGCACCGCCAGGAGTGGCCGTTCTCCCCAGAATGGTTCCCCAGTACAGCTGCGAGATCTCCCGCGGCGACGCAGCCCGGGAAAACTGCTCGGCATCGAATCCGGCCAGGGCAGCCATGTCGTCCGAGGCAAGTACACAGCGCTCCACCGCACGTTCCTCCAGGAGCACCCGCCGAACCTCAGCCTGCGCCCGTGACTCTTTTATGTCCACCAACACGGGCACATCGGGGAAGACTCGCAGCACCTCCGCAAGCGTTGGAGTGACCACGCCGGCTCCGCGAAAGGGGAAGGCGCGTCCCCCATCCGGAGAGAAGCCCGCTCCCGCATCGGCTTCCCTCAGCTGAGCTAGTGTCTGCCCGGCGACGCTGCCCCGCCGGCCAGTGGTCCGTTCCAGGGTGGGGTCGTGGATCACTACGGCGACCCCATCGGCCGTGAGGCGCACATCGAGCTCGAACGCGTCCGCTCCTTGCCGAACGGCCAGCTCGAAAGCCGGCAGGGTGTTCTCGGGAGCCGACCCGGAGGCGCCCCGGTGTGCGATCACCGGTCGCAGTGCCAGGTCGAGAAGCGGATTCATATACATTCTACCATGTCCATTGCCGATCTTCGTCGCGAGTACGCTCGAGCCCGCCTGGACGAGACCCATGTGAGTCCCGATCCGGTGGTGGAGTTCGACCGCTGGTTTACCGAGGCTCGCGAAGCGAAAGTACCGGAGCCGAACGCGATGACGCTGGCCACGGCGACGCGTGACGGCGTGCCCTCGGCACGGATCGTCCTGCTCAAGGGGTACGATGAGCGCGGCTTCGTGTTCTTCACCGACTATCGCAGCCAGAAGGGAACCGAGCTGGAGGAGAACCCGCAGGCGTCGCTGGTCTTCTTCTGGGTCGAGCTGGAGCGGCAGGTGCGGATTACGGGGCCGGTGAGCGTCGTTTCCCGGGAGGAGTCGGACGCCTACTTCCTGACCCGGCCGCGCACCAGCCGGCTGAGCGCGTGGGCCTCCCATCAGAGTCAAGTAATCCGCGGACGCAAAGCACTGGACGACGAGGCAAAGCAGATGGACCGCCGGTATCCCGACGACGTGCCCCTGCCTCCACACTGGGGAGGGTTCCGGGTCACGCCTGAGACGGTCGAGTTCTGGCAGGGCCGCCCGAGCCGACTGCACGACCGACTGCGCTACCTCCGCAAGAAAGGCGGCGGCTGGCAGCTGGAACGGTTGTCGCCGTGACGGGCGGTCGGTACGGCGGTACGGCGGTAGGGAGTTGGACTGGGCGGCAAGTCGTTCGGCTTCCGATGCCCGAGTGCGAACCCACTCGATCCCTTACTGCTTCAGGGACGACGATCATGTCCTACCGCCGTACCGCCCTCCCGCTTTACCGCCTGTTTAGAAGTTCGCCGTCAGCCCGCCCAGCACCCGCCGCCCGATTACCGAGCCCCCGTAGAGCTGGAACCGCTTCTGATCCAGGAGATTGGTGGCGGTGCCATGGATCCGGAGGTTGTTGTTGATCCTGAATCCCGCGCTCAGGTTCACGAACTCACTCGCCGGCACGTAGCCCTGGAAGATCCCCGCTGCCCACTGATAGCCATCGACCAGCCGCAGTGAAACGTTGGCATCGAAGCCCTGTACCCCCGCATACGACACCGCGAAGTTGGCCTTCTTGCTCGGCGTGTTGGGCTGCAGCTGGTCGCCTTGTCTCTGGTTTTTCACATCGAAGTCGAAGCCGGTAAACGAGACATCCGCTCTGATCTCCGGCGTAAACTGATAGCCTACCCCGAGCTCCACTCCCCGCTCGATCACTCGTCCCGAATTGGTGTAAGACAAGACCACGGCGCGACTGCCGTCCGGTAGCGTGGCCAAGGCCGGCGCGCCCTGAATCGTCGTCCCTGCCACGGTCAACGCATAGCCGCCCTGGAGCATTGGAATCGCTGCCCGTAAGGGGTGACTGGGCGGCAATCCGAAGCTAGCCAGTTTTGCATCCATCGCCGCGAGATCTGCCGGGACGTTTAACCCGTTGTCGCCCGAGATGGAATCGGTCAGTTGGAAAGTGGGGTAGGCCGGATTCACTCCCGGCAGGAGATCGGTGACGAAGTTCTTCAATTCATTGATGTAGAAGTCCGCGCTGAAGTAAAGGCCGTTGGACACGCTGCCCTTGTATCCCAGCTCCCACCCAAGGACGGTCTCGACCTTCAGGTCGGCGTTGCCGAGCGCAAGCACTTGGGTTTGACCGGAGAAGTTCCAGGGCAGCGTCGTGTGAAGTGTCAGGCCATCGAATGTGCCGGCCGGGAATGACCCCTGCACCGCGGTGTAATACTGCTCGATGCGCCCCTCCAACGTGGCCGGACCGGCCGATGGAGCAGCCGCAGGGACGCGGAGGAAGAACTCGGAATAGTTGGGAGTCTGGAACGCGCGGTTCACCGAGAAGCGGAACGAGTGATTCTCGCTCGGGCTGAACACCAGCGCGCCCTTCGGTGAAAACTGGGTCTTGAAGAGTGTCCCGTCGTCCACCCGTCCCGCACCCACTATCCGGAATTGGGGAGTCAGGCGGTACTCCAGCTGTCCGTAACCGGAGTAATAGTCGTCGCTCCGGTCATCGTTGACAGGATCCATCAGGGTGCCTGAGGTATTCACCTGGGTGTTGCGATACGAGGCGCCGTAGACCACCCGGCCCCGATCCTGACTGAAGTTCCAGTTCTGCTGGCCTTCGATATGGAAAATGTCCGACCGCTCCTCCAACGGGAGGCCCGACACCAGGGAGTACTGCGGATCGATCGAGGTTCGGCTGTTCCAGAAACCGAAGATGTTGTAGCGGTCGTGTGCCAGGGCCAGCCGGGCATACGGCTTCATCGCCTTGAGCACCTGGACCCGGCCGATGCCGGTCACGAACACTTCATT
>JBDTUV010000012.1:0-17907 GCA_040007575.1 Gemmatimonadales bacterium | reverse complement strand
ATGATTTGGAGCATATAGAGTTCCGCGTATGAGGGTGTTGCGCTTCGTTACAGTACGCAACGTCGGGATGAAAGATTCAGCCCCCCGGCGGACGCACACCTGGAACTGTGGTATGCGAATCGCGGGCAAAAGTACCAATCGTATCCTTGCCTAAGCTCTCTCAGGGAAGGAGCCACACGATGCCTAGACACCATCCGACGGTGCAGGTGCCGAACATCGGCCCTATGGATCACGCGTGGGATCTGCTCGGCGAGTGGCAGGCTGAATTCGAGCTGCCCGAGACCGAGTCGCCGGTGCACGGCAAGGTGACATTCAGTTCATGGACCGATGCGGAGCTGCAGCTCGATCCCATCGAAGCGGCCATTGCCGGTATCCCGTCCAGCGTGCCGCTCGAGCGCGCCAGTGAGATTCATCTCACCGATGCAGGCGGAGGTGCGCTGCAGTGGGTACTCCACGCTCCATCCACTAATTGGTCGCTGCAGGCCACCCTCTGGCCTGGCTCGTTGCATCTGTTCGTTCACGACGCGGACGACGACGAAGAGCAGCTCTATCGGGCTCGCGCGACACGGGACCAGGACTACTATTTGAGGAAGTACCCGCTCGACACGCTATGAGTCTCATCAGGTCGACGCCCATCGGCAGTATGCTGGTGGGCGTTTGTTGTTTCCTCCTAAAAGAAGGGTAAATGGAAGTCCGATTCTTGGAGCTGCCGCTGAAGGCATTTGGTGCCAAGCCGACGGCCGCTCGAGTGGAGCTCGGCGTTCTGACCCCGGCCGATCGCCTCAAACGAGCCGCGACGATACTCGGCATCAGTTGGATTGCCGCCATCATAGCTCTACCGATTCCGCTGGTACACCTCGTATTCGTACCGGGTGTGTTGGTGGCGGGGATCATCCTATCGATTGTAAGGCTACGGCAGGGAGAGATCTTTCGAAGTGCCAGCGGTCCCTGTCCTTACTGCGGCACCGAGCAGAAGTTCACTGTCATGGGACGATTCAGGCTGCCCAAGAAGCTCCACTGCCAGGCCTGCCACCGCCAGTTGGCACTGGAGGGATCTACCACCTGACCGCCGCACTTCCCCACATGAATCCAGACCCGAACGCTGTCATAACCAGAAGATCCCCACGCTCGAGCCGGCCCGCCCGCACGCATTCATCCAAGGCGATTGGAATAGTGGCCGCCGTGGTGTTTCCGTATCGCATGATGTTGTTGTAGACCTGATCGTCACGCAGCCCGAGATCCTTCTGCATGGCTTCCGCGATGCGGAGGTTGGCCTGATGGGCCAGCAGGAGGTCGAGCTCTTCCACCGTGTGCCCGGCTGACGACAGCACGGCGCGTACCGATTCGGGCATGCGAGCCACGGCGTGGCGAAAGACCTCCCTGCCGTCCATCTGCAGGAAGTGCTGCCCCGCGTCGATCTGCTCGTGGGACACTCTCGGATGGTACATGGATCCCGGGCTATCCACCCACAGCTTCTCCGCGTGCGCGCCCTCCGAGTGGAGATCGAAGGCCAGAATACCTCCATTGTCCGCCTCACCAGCGCCCAGGAGGACGGCCCCGGCCCCATCGGCGAAGATGACGGCCACGTGCCGGCCGGCGCTGGACACCTCCAGTCCGGTGGATTGGATCTCCGACCCAACCACGAGAACGCGGCGATATTGGCCGCTGCGAATCCACGCATCGGCGACCGAGAGTGCGTAGATGAATCCGCTGCATTGCGCCCGAACATCGAGGGCCGGGATGGTGGAGATTCCCAGAAGGCGCTGCAGGTACACCCCGTTTCCGGGAGCGAAGTGATCCGGGCTCGAGGTGGCGTAGACGATGGCGTCGAGCTCGGCCGGGGACACGCCGGCCATCTCCAGGGCCCGCGCCGTTGCACGGTGCGCCAGGTCCACTCCGGTCTCGCCTTCGGTCACCCAGTGGCGCTCTTCGATTCCGGTGCGGGTGCGAATCCACTCGTCCGTGGTATCCATCAGCCGCGAAAGCTCGGCGTTGGTCACGACACGATCGGGAACGGAGAAACCGGTTCCAAGAATTTGGGAGCGTTGCATCACATCTTCCGGTGAGAGACGGTGAGCCCGAGAGTTCTATCTTGAGGTGCGAAGAAAAGGACCGCAAGATCGCAGGTGGTCTGTGCCTCAACGCCCGGCAATCGTACTCACGCCTGTTACCACCGCTTTCGCATCGCCGACCACGCCCGGGCCTCCGGACGGGCTCATGACTATCCCGTGGCTCGAACGCCAACCCGGCCCTCACGGGCCGGGCTAGGGTTTGGCGCGGTCCTCCGGACCGCGGGTACCCCGTGCTCGTTGGAGCACCAAGGGCAGGGATACAGCTGACACCGTTCCTAACTGGTCTGGGAGCATCCGCGGTCCGGAGGACCGCGCCAATTTGTAGCCTGGCCCGTAAGGGCCGGGTAGGTAGCCGGCCCATTCGATCATCATGAGCCCGCCAAAGGCGGGCGTGCGGGCAATCGCGTTGTACGCCGGGGGCGGATAGCTAAGAGCCATATCCAGACCAGCCACGCCGCCGACAGTGCCCACCCCATGCTGCGCCACGTCTCCCAGACTACCCCGACGGGCGTAAGCCAGCTGGGCCACCAGGCGTCCGGGCGAAGCCGGTGTCGCTCGACGATGCGCACCGCAGAAAAGCCGCTATGGAGTGTCCGGAGTACGGCAGAGCAGGGGTCGGACGCCAGGGCCGCTGACGCGTGCACCAGATTCCAGGCCATGCTGGTTGCTCCCCATCCATGACTGTCGCTGACGCCGACGACGAAGCGGTTGTGGGCCCGGGCGAGGGCGATGACTGAGTCCCGCGCCGCTCGCGGCAGCTCGTTGGCCATCGGAGACGCATTGACGATCTCAAACCCGTCCAGGCCCGCGGTCACCAGCTGGTCTAGACGATCCCAATGGTTGCGCCGGTACTCGGGAAGGGACGCGAGGGAAAGCGCACCCAGCGCCGAGTCGCTGGTGGCAAGCAAGGTAAGTAATTCATCGAGCGACCCGTTGTAGCGATTCTGGTCCACGGGCGCCGTATCACCCAGGAGTACGATGTGGGCCCCCCGCGCGCTCACCTCTGTTCCGGGGCAAGCCACCGCCAAGCTGTCCGGATTCTTCGTCCGAGGCTTGGCGCTCCGCAGTCCGGCAACGGAGTTGTGATCGGTGATAAACGTCGCGTCGAATCCGGCACGGGTGTGCCATCGTAGGTTCGCTTCGGTGTCGAAGCCACGCATCAAGGTGTTCCGAACGTCGTGCGAGACGTTGGTGTGGCTGTGAAAATCCACCACGAGGTCATCGGGATCTGCCCCCGCCAGAGCCAGCATCGGCCGGTGCCAGAGAGCCCCCCCGAGGAGGAAGGCAGCGAGTAGCACTAGCGTAGCCGCCAGCGTCCGGATCTCCTTCAGCATCGAAAACGGCGGTGCTATGCGGGGGCCCTGGAGGTACTTGGTCTGCAGCAGCCGCCCAATGCGCCACGCGACATAGAGTGCCGCAAGGCCGAACAGAAAACCGCGGAGCCGGCCCATGCTCAGCATCGATACGCCATCCCACAGCGTGAACAGGGGCGCCAGGGCCAGGTAGAGCCAGGGCACAGCGAGGTGCAGCGAGGGAGGAGCGCTTCCCGCTACGGGGTCGGACAGGGCGGGAACCGCGGCCAACCGGGCCCACAGCAGAAGCGCGGTCAGGCCGAGTGGAATTGCCACGCGGGCCATGGCCCGAGGTTGATTCATCGAGAGTGGAATGAGTGATGAGCCTAGATGATGAAGGTCTGGATGAGGAGTTCCCCCTCGGCGATGGCACGGTCGAGACCGGTGCCAGCGTAAGCTGCCCTTACTGCGGCGAAGTCAACGAGATCGCCCTGGATCCCGGCAGCGGGAGCCAACAGGAGTATGTGGAAGATTGCCAGGTCTGCTGCCGCCCCTGGCGGGTGGCCGTGCACTACCTGCCCGATGGAACCGCCGAGGTATCGGTCGAGGTGGAAGATTTCGGCTAGACTCCGCCGAACCAGGGATACCCCTGATCCTCCCAGTATCCACCCGGGCGATCCCGGGTGAAGGTGATGGCGCTCAGGTACTTCGTCATCTTGTAGCCGAGCTTTACCGGAGAGTAGAGCCGAAGGGGGGCGCCCCGGCTCATCATCAATGGACGACCGTTGTACGCGTAGGCCAGGATCGTCTGGGGATGCATCGCGCTGGTGAGATCCCAGCCATTGTAGTAATCGCTGTCGAATGAGTCGAACCGGACATACCGCGACTCGGATTTTGGCTCCACCAGTGCGGCGATAGTCGACAAGGCAACACCGGTCCAGGTCCCCACCGCCGTCCAGCCCTCGACACAGTGATGTTTGACGGTGTAGGTCAGGCTCGGCAGGGTCTCGAGCGCGTCGAGCGACACCCGCATCGGATTCTCCACCAGTCCACCTACCTCCAGGCTCCAGTCCTGGAGATTGTCAGGCGTCGGGAACGATCCGGTGCGATTGTAGGTGATCGAGTAGGTTGGGAAATTCTGCATCGGCGTTCTGGCCGAAACAGGATATTCCCTGGCCATCCGGTCTGGCGAGAATAGAACCTTCTCCCCCACCCAGTCATTGATCCGGCTGAACGCCTTCAGCCTGGGCGCAAGTACCCTTCCGCCATCCCACCCGCAGGCCGCTATGACCGAAGCTGGGCCTGCCACGGCCCCCAGGCGGAAGAAGTCACGCCGGGTGAGCGATCGAACGCCGTCAGTCATGGCTGGGAAACCTCCCCCGGTACCAGCCGGTGATCATCGCCCGAAGTGACGCGGGATCCACCAGGAGTACCAGCGCGACGTGAAGCAACGTAAAGCCAACGAAGAGCCAGACCGAGAGGAAGTGCCAGTAGCGGGTGAGCTCGTAGCCACCCAACAGGGTGGTGAGCCACGCCAGCTGCACCGGCTTGTAGATGGCAAAGCCGGTCACGGTGGCGACCGCTCCGAGCAGCACGATGAAGGTATAGGCCGCTTTCTGCAGCGCGTTGTGCTTGCCCTGAGGCGGGTGCTCTTTCCGCAGCCGCAGGTAGTAAAGCTGCATCTGGACCGCGGGGCCGACATCGCGAGGGCGAAAAATCAGCGACCGCCATTCACCCGAAAACGCAAGGAAGCCGAGATAGACCAATCCGGTGATGACGAACGGCCAGGCGAGGGCGAAGTGCCAGTTGAGGCCGCCTGCAAGCCAGCCACCGAGCCTGGCCCAGGGTGGGATGGGATGCCCGTCCCATGGGTTGGGAAGGGCCAGAGGACGGTCTCTCAGCCCGAAGTGCGCATACGCGTTGTAGATCTGAAGCCCGCTGGCGATCATGCCGACCAGGAATACCGCGTTGAGCCAGTGAGCGAGGCGCACGACGGCCCCGTATCGCTTGACCAGGGGACGCGGCTCAGGCAGAGGCAAGGCCGACGAAGGCTCTGAGGCCGATGTCATGGAGACTCTCCGGCACGGACTGGGGAGAAAGCAATCTATCGGCCTATGCCCGAAGGCCGCCAGCGCCCGCAGGCGCCACGTGAGGTCAGAACAGATCTGCTGGCTCAGCGGCTTACGGGGCCGTATGCTTGAGAGTCCCTCGCCTCGGCTCTCGATGGCAGATCCAGTGGAGCGTCTTCAATCCCTCGTCGGCCCCGCATATCACATCGAGCGTGAGCTCGGCAGGGGGGGGATGGCTACGGTGTATCTCGCTCAGGATCTCCGGCACGACCGCCAGGTAGCACTCAAGGTGCTGCGGGCGGACCTCGCGGCCACTTTGGGACCCGAACGGTTCCAGCGGGAGATTCGAATGGCCGCCCGCCTTCAACATCCCAACATTCTGACCGTGCTCGACTCAGGCGGGTCCGGGGCACTGCTCTGGTTCACCATGCCGTTCGTGACCGGCCAATCTCTTCGCGCGCATCTCGATCGCGAGCGGCAACTTCCGTTAAGCGAGGCGGTGAGTCTCGCCTGCGAGATCGCCGAGGCGCTCCAGTGTGCCCACAGTCTGGGCATCGTACACCGCGACATCAAGCCGGGAAACATTCTTCTCTCCAGGAGCTCAATGCCAGGTGGGGCCCCTTCCGGCCAGGGCCATGCCTTGGTGACAGACTTCGGTATCGCGCAGTCTCTTGGCGGGGACGCGGCGGATCGGCTCACCGAGACCGGGCTGATCGTCGGAACGCCGACATACATGAGCCCCGAACAGGCGAGCGGAGAACGGCAGCTCGACGGTCGCACCGATATCTACGCATTGGGCTGTGTGCTTTATGAAATGCTCGCCGGCGAGCCGCCGTTCACCGGTCCAACCGCCCAGGCGATCGCCGCGAAGCGCCTTACCAATCCAGTACCTGCCATCAGCCGGGTGCGGGACACCGTGCCTCCAGGAATCGAGCGTGCGCTTGGGCGCGCGTTGTCCCGCGTGCCCGCCGATCGCTTCGCGAGCGCTGCAGAATTTGCCGACGCGCTCCGTAGCGGCTTGTCGGCGCCGGCCCGGCCCGGCAGGCGGTCCGTCTTTCGGTGGCCCGTCGCGGTCGCGGTCGCGCTTTCGCTGCTCTCGGGAGCCTACTACCTGACCCGTGGACGTGGCCCCGCGGAGCCGACAGGGCCGATTCCCCTCGCCGTTCTACCGTTCCGCACCTTCGGCGCTGCGGCCGATTCCGGCGTCCTCGCTATCGGAATTCCGGACGCCATCATCAGCCGCCTGGCCGGAGTGAAACAAATGCGGCTTCGCCCTACCAGCGCCGTTCTCCGCTATGCCGGTAAGGAGACCGATCCCCGGGAGGTAGGACGCGCGCTCGACGTCGGCTATCTGTTGACCGGCACAGTGCAATCTGCCGGAGATCGCCTGCGGGTCAGCGTTCAACTCTTGCGATCGGGGGATGGGTCACCGTTGTGGGGCTCTCACTACGACCTGGCTCGCAATGACCTGCTTACGCTGCAGGATTCGATTGCCGAGCGGGTCAGCACCAGTCTCGCCGTACAGCTGAACGCGGACGAGCAGGAACGCCTCTACCGCCGGTACACAGCAAATGCCGCCGCCTATGAATGGTATCTACGGGGTCGGGCCCAGCTGGCAAACGTATCCGAGGAGGGGACCAAGGCGGCGCTCCACGCCTTCGAGCAGGCGCTGGCCCTCGATACGAACTACGCCCTGGCACAGGCTGGGCTCGCAATGGCCAGCGCGGACATGCACCTCCGTTTTGCGTCGGGCCCGGACGTCAAGGTATGGGGCGAGCGCGCAAAGGCCGAAGCGGCTCGCGCGCTCGCGCTCGATCCCTCGCTGGCGGAAGCGCACCTGGCCAGGGCGGCGGTGAGCCGTAAGTCTGACTTCGATTGGGAAGGAACGCTGGAGGAGAGCGGGCGCGCCTTGGCGCTCAATCCCAATCTCGATATCGCGCACTATTTCCGGGAGGCCGCTTTCTATCATTTTGGGCTCTTCGACCTGGCAGAGCGCGAGGACCGGGAGGCAGTCGGCCTGGACCCGGCTAACAAGGTCGAGCAGGTCAGGACGCGCGGCGTCACTGAGTTTCTCCAAGGCCGGTATCGCGAGGCGGTCAAGGATCTGGAGGAGGCGCGGCGGAGCAGCAGCCGGGCGTACACCGACTCCTATCTGGGGCAGGCTTACTTCTATAACGGCGATTCGGTCAAGGCGATTGCTACCCTGGACTCGCTCACCCGGTCTACCTCCGCCCCCGCCGCCAACCGAGCTCGGGCCGCCCTGGCAAGCTTTCTGGCCTACCGGGGTGATCACCGGCAGGCGGAAGCCTTGATTGGAGAGGTCGTGAAGGAGGGTGGCTACATGGACCACCATGTTGCCTACAGCCTAGGTACCACCTATGCCCAGCTGGGCCGGCCCAACGAGGCGGCTGACTGGCTCACCAAGGCGATAGAAACCGGCTTCCCCTGCTATCCCTGGTTTGAGCGTGACCCGCTCCTCGACCCGGTGCGGCAGAATCCTCGAGTGAGCGAGCTGCTCAAGCGGCTCCGAGTGTCGTGGGAAGCGTCCAAGGCCCGCTATTCGTAACGCAGCGCCGTTATCGGATCCAGCTTCGAGGCTCGCCGCGCCGGCCAGATTCCGAAGAAGAGCCCGACTGCGGCGCTGAAGGCAAAGGCAATAGCCACGGCCATCGGCGAGATGAGGGTGTTCCAATGCATCATCTTCGAGAGCAGCACCGCGGTGCCAACCCCCAGGAAAACGCCGAGCACACCACCGAGGAGGCAGAGCGTCATCGCCTCGATGAGAAACTGCATCAGGATGTTCAGGCGGGTGGCCCCTAGCGCCTTCCGGATTCCGATCTCGCGGGTACGCTCGGTGACCGAGACCAGCATGATGTTCATGATCCCGATGCCGCCCACGACCAGGCTCACCGCCGCAATGCTGGCAAGCAGGCTGGTGAATACCTGGGTGGCCTGCTGCTGAGTGGCAAGAACATCCTGCTGGTTCCGGATGGTAAAGTCGTTCTGGCCGCCTGGCCGGATCTTGTGCTCCCGCCGGAGGACCCGCTCCAGGTCCACCATCCCTTGTTCGATGGGGACGCTGTCTGCTACCTCGATCGCTAAGGAGCGCACCCGATTGCTGCCGAACACCCGGTAGCGTGCCGTATTGAGCGGTATGAGAATCTGCTCGTCTGGGTTGCCGAACCCACCGGCGGCGCCCTTCGCTCCCAGGACTCCAATCACCTCGAACGGAATGCCTCGAATCAGCAAGGTCTGGTGGATCATGGCGGCCGGGTTACCACCCAGCATGCGTGGCACCGCAGCCCCGAGCACGGCGTAGCGCTGACGTGCCTCGTCCTCGCCGGGGGTGAACATCCGGCCGTACGGAACGGTGTAATTCCGCACGTCCACGTAATTCGAGGTCGTCCCGACGACGTTCACGTTGCTGTTCTGATTGACGTATTTGACCTGGAGAGACTGCTGCATTTCGGGGACGACTGCCTTGAGTAGCCGTGCGTCTCGCCGGAGGGCATCGTAGTCATCGGTGCTCAAGATGGTGCGGTCGGTGATTCTGATTCCCCCCTGGCTCGCCTGCCCGGCGAAGACGGTAAACACATTGGCGCCGAGCGCCGCGATGCGGTCCTGCACCGCCTTCTGAGCCCCACTGCCCAGCGCCACCATCGTGATCACCGCCCCGACGCCGATGATAATGCCGAGCATCGTCAGCACCGAACGCAGCATGTTGGCTCGGATCGACTGGAGGGCGACTGCGACCGTTTCGCCGAGAAGCATGCTACGGTCTGGCGCCGCCCGATGGCTGAGTGGTCTGCTGCTGCATGCCGGGGACGCCTCCACCACCGGTAATGCGGTTGACGCGCTCGCGGCTGTCCTGTTGCGATTGTACCAGGCTCGCGCTCGGCAGCACGAGCACCGAATCGGAGGCGGTCAGGCCTTCCAGGACCTCGCTGTAGTCCATGTCGGTGAGACCGGTACGGATCCAGACCGGAGTCGGCCTGCCGTTTCGCTTTGCGAACACGATGTATCGGGAGCCTGATCCCTGCGGGGGGCCGCGTCTGCTCCGAGCAGCATTCCTGGATTGACCACCAACAGCGGCCGGCGCGACCGCTCCCATCGACGCTCGACCGGCGGAGTCCCGCTCGGCCGGCTGGGTAGCCGCCAGCTGGCGCTGGACCGCCGCGGGGTCGAGGCCCAGCACCTGGGCGGCCGATTCGACGTCGCGAGCGGTGCGCAATGCGGCGTTAGGCACCGCCAGCACGCTGTCGCGCCGGCCGACGTGAATCTCCACCTCGGTGTTCATGCCGGGACGGAGCAGGCCCTCCTCGTTTCCGATGCGTACGAGCACGGGAAACATGGTGACGTTTTGCTCGGTCTGCGCCTGTGGCTCGACCTTGAGCACGGTCCCGGAGAAGGGGCGATTGGGGAAGGCGTCGACCGTCACAGTGGCGCGTTGGCCGGGCTGGACCTTCCCGATGTCGGTCTCGTCGACCAGTGTCCGCACCTGCACCAGGCCGAGGTCCGCCATCTTCATCAGCGTGGTGCCGCCGCTCACGTTCGATGTGGCGGACGAGATCACCTGGCCCCGCTCGGTACTCTTCTCGATGATCGTTCCATTGATGGGGGCTCGAACATCGGTGTCCTCGAGCTGGATGCGCGCGTTGTCCACCGCCACCTGTGAGCGCACCACACCTGCGCGCGCATCGGCATAGTCGAGGAGCGCCTGCTCGTGTTCTTGCTGGGTGATGGACTGGGTCTTGAATAGCTCGTCGGCTCGGGCTTTCTGGCTGGTCGAGTTGGTCAGCTTGGCCTTGGCCACGTCGAGGTCGGCCTGCGCTTGGGCCAATGCGTTGCGGGCGTTCCGGGGGTCGATTCGGACCAGCGGAGCCCCTCGCTTCACCACCTGGCCGGTCTCCGCGTTGAGCTGAAGGACCTCGCCCGACGCCTTGGACTTTACTTCCACAGTAGTGTCCGGCTGGACTGAGCCCGAGGCCTGAGCCGAGACCACGATGTCGCGTCGTTCGGCGGGGACTGCCTGGTAGGCGACGGGGGCTGCCTCCTTCTTGCAGGCCGACAGCAGGAGGCTGGCAACCACTGTCATCCTGAGCGCAGCGAAGGATCGGCTCACGCCCGCCCTGCAGTCTCGAAATCCCGCTCGACCCGTCCGTCCTTGAGGTGGACCTGCCTGCGCGCATGCTCTGCGATGTCGTGCTCGTGCGTGACCACCACAATGGTCTGGCCCGTGACGTGCAGGGCCTCGAAGAGCGCCATGATCTCCTCACCCGTGGCGCTGTCGAGATTCCCGGTCGGCTCGTCGGCCAGCAGAATGCTCGGCTTATTCACCAGCGCCCTGGCGATCGCGACCCGCTGGCGTTGTCCGCCGGACAACTCATTGGGCCGGTGCTGCATCCGATCTTTGAGCCCTACTCGCGTGAGTGCGTCGGTCGCCTGTTCCCGGCGCTCCCTGGCGCCCATACCGGCATAGACCAGCGGAAGCTCGACATTGTGGAGGCTGGTGGCCCGGGGAAGCAGGTTGAACGTCTGAAAGACGAAACCGATCTCCTTGTTCCGGATCCGGGCGAGCTCATCGTCCTCCAGCTCAGAAACCCGGTGACCGTTGAGCCAGTACTCTCCGGCCGTAGGGCTGTCGAGGCACCCGATGAGGTTCATGAGCGTCGACTTGCCAGACCCTGAGGGGCCCATGACGGCCACGAACTCATTTTTCCGGATCGTGAGATCCACGCCTTGCAACGCGCGCACGACTTCACCCCCCATGTCGTACTCCCGCTGCAGATTGCGGGTGACGATGACCGCGTCCCTCGGCACATCGGAAGGGAGCATGGCCATCCGTTCTTCGGTGTTCAGCATGGTGCCGGTCAAAGGTTCCGTCCGATCAGCGCTTCGATCTGCGCTTTGGCGCGGAGATAGTCGAAACGGGCGTTCACCACGTCGACCTCCGCCTGGTTGAGCGCTTCCTGGGAAGTGAGCAGGTCCACGATCGTCGAGGCGCCGAGGCGGTAGCGCTCCTGCTGGACCCGCAGGTCCTCCGTCGCGGCGGCCACACTCGTCTGAGTAATCTCGGTCCTGGTGCGGGCGGCGTCCAATTCGGCCAGGCGCGCGGTCAGCTCCGCCTGCACCTCGCGTTGTGCGTCGGCTGCGGTGGCCTCCGCCAGATCGAGCGCCGCATCCCGCTGGACGATCGTCAGCTCGCGATCGAACCCGTCGAAGAGGTTCCACCGCAGCGCAAGACTGACCTGGCGCTGATTGAAGAGATTGTAGTCCGTGTTCCGGCTTCCGTTCCAACCGGTGTTCGCGGCCAGCGTCAGCGAGGGCCAGTAGGTGGAGCGCGAGGCTCGCAGCGAGGCGCGTGCTGCGACGGCGTTGGCGGCAGCGCTCTGGACCCGGGGCGACCTGGACTCGGCCTCGGTCCGCAGGGCCTGGCTGTCGATGACGGCATCAAGCCGGTAGAAGGAGGAGTCGTCGGCGGCGCGCACCCGGCCGGTTTCTCCGATGAGTCTTGCCAGGTTGGCCTCGGCCGACGCGAGCTGAGTCTGAGTGGTGATCAGATCCAGGCGGGTGTTGCCCAGTGTGACTAACGAGCGCAACGAGTCAGAGCGGGTGGCGGAGCCAGCCCGCAGCTTGGCTACCGCGGTTTTGAGCTGCTCTTCAGCGCGGCGCACGCTGGCCTCCCTCACCTTAAGGAGTTGAGCGGCGGCGAGGGCATCCAGGAACTGATTGGTAGTCGTGAGGGCCTGCTCGAAACGGGCGTCGAGCAGCGAAGCGGTCGCGGCGTCCTCGCCGGCCCGAGCTGCCCGCATTTCGGCCCCACGGCGAAACCCGGTGAATAGATCCAGGCTGGCGGATAACGAAGTGCTGATGCTGCGGTTGCTCGAGTTGCCCCCGGTGAGCTCACCGGTAATCGGATCGATTCGTGACGCCCCCTCAGAAAAGAAATCGCTGGCCGAGGAGCTGGCGGACAGCCGGGGCAGGTAGGCGCCCCAGGCACTTCTGCGCTGCGCCCCCGCGGTGCGCACGTCCGCCGTTGCCCGGACCATGGCAGGCTGGACCCGCTCCGCGCGACGGATTGCCTCAGCCAGTGTGATAGCTGGAGCCTGAGCGGCGGCCGCTCCCGCACCGGGGGGAGACAACATCAGAACGGCAAGAAGGAGGCGACGCTGCACCATGTGTTCGGTCGACGGGATCCGGGGGACGGCGTTAAGTCCAAGAACGCAGGACCTGGGCGAAAGTTTCAAGAAGGAACGTAATGCCTTGGAAGGGGACCGACCTAACGGTCTGCGCGGCGGCGGAACGCTTCCCGGCCGGCCCCCAGCGCGAACCAGGCACAGAGAGCGGCCACGACGTAGGCCGACTCTCTGGGCAGGGCTACGAACAGCAATCCCAGAGCAATGAACATGGCGCTGATCGGTCCGAATACCGAGCGGCGCGCATGGCTGGCGATGGCGCGCAGCGCCAGCATTGCCCGCTGTCGCGTTTCCCGCCCACTCCGATGGTACATGGCCGGGGCCACTTCGGGGCTCTGGTGGGTAAGCACCGCCGGCAGCGCCTGGCTGATCCTGCGAGGTCCCCGCACCGGACGGCTGACAACCTCGCGGCTGCGTGCGATGTCGCGGCGGAACTGTGCCTCCATCGCATCGGCCAGGCGTGAGTCCTCGATCAGCACATCCAGCTCGTAGTTTCCCAGCAGGCTCGAGGGGTTGAGATTGCTCGATCCGACCCGGACCCACCGGTCGTCGCACATGATGGTCTTGGCATGCAGCATCGGTCCGTCCCACTCGTAGATGCGTACGCCGCTCCGCAGCAGATCACGGTAGCCGATGCGCGAGAGATCGCGGATCAACGGGAGGTCGCTGGAACCGGGAACCAGGAGTCGCACGTCGACTCCGTCCTTCCCCGCGTCGCGCAGCGCCTGGAAGAGCCGCGGGGGGGCCACCAGATACGCGTCTGTGATCCACAGCCGTTCGACACTGCCGACAGTAAGGAGCTCGATTACCCGGTACGCCCGCTCCCGGCCGGGCTCGCCACTGATGACGCGGACGTCCGCGCTTCCCACCGGCTCCACCACCCCGGCGATCTCCTCGGCGGGTACTTTCGATCCGGTGAGCTCCCAGGCGGCTGCGAACGTCTGGTCCAGCACCGCGGCTGCCGGCCCTCGAATGTCCACCGCCGTGTCTCGCCAGGGGTGCCCTTCGGCCTGACTCTCGCCGGTCCATTCGCACCCAATGCACAATCCGCCGATGACCGCACGCGAGCCATCGGCCACGACCAGCTTCCGGTGATTGCGAGAGATATTGGCCACGACATCCACCAGCTGGGGCGGGTGAAAGGCACGCACTTCTACGCCGGCCTTACGGAGATACGCCCAGAAGGAGCGAGCCGTGGCGATCGACCCGAGCCAATCGTAGAGGACCCGGACGTGAATGCCTTCCCGGGCCCGGGAGGCCAGCAGCTCGGCGAATCGCCAGCCCGCTGCGTCGCTTCGAATGATGTAGTTCTCGAAATGCACCCAGTGCTGGGCGCCGGCGATAGTCTCGAGCATGGCCCGGTAGGTATTGGGCCCGTCAATGAGCAGTTGAACCTGATTGCCGGGGACGGGCCGCCCGCCCGCAGCTCGGTTGATGGCGCAGGCAATGGAGTGTTCTGCCCGGATGGGCCTCCCCGCCGTCACGGAGCTCCGAGGCCCAGCGTCCGTTCGTGCGGCCTGAGCGCGGCGAGCATGAAGAAGATGTGCTCGTCGAGCGGAACACCCAGCTCCTCGGCACCGCCCACCACGTCCTCCCGGCTCACTCCACGAGCAAAGGCCTTGTCCTTGAGCTTCTTCTTCACGCTGGAGACTTCCAGGTCCTGCAGGCTCCGGGATGGGCGGACCAACGCGCACGCCACCAGGAAGCCGGCAAGCTCGTCCACGGCGAAGAGTGCTTTGGCTAAAGGGGTGTCGCGCGGGATTCCGCTGTAGTTGGCGTGGCCGAGGATGGCCCGCTGCATCGGCTCGGGAAATCCACCGGCCGCCAGCATACGTACCCCTTCCGCGGGATGGCCTTCGGTAGCGGAGTGCGCGGAGTTAGGAAACCGCTCGTAGTCGAAGTCGTGCAGCAAGCCGACCATACCCCAACTCTCCGGGTCCTCACCGGCTCGTTCTGCCATGGCGCGCATCGCAATCTCCACAGCATACATGTGCTTTCGGAGGGCATCCGACGCCGTGTGCTCGTGCATCAGCGCCAGGGCGCGGTCTCGATTCCAGGTCATGCAGGGCTCTCACTTCTCACTTCTGTTGGGTCTGCGGGTAACCGGCGGAGAGTGCAACCCGGCTGGCAAGCTCCCCATCGAGACTGATCTCGAAGGCATACTGACCGGGCCGGGGCAGGGGCACGTCGAAGACCAGTACCGCCCCCGCCTCGACGTCGACTACACCGGCTGGAGGCTCGCCGAACTGTACGGTGCCCTCGCCGCCCAGAAGCTCGTTGCCGCCTTCATCCACGAACCGAATGCGGATCGTGTGGGTGCCGATCTCGGTGCGCCGGCCGCGAACCCGGAGCACCAGGTGGGTGCGAGGATAGACGGCGGGAAAGTTGGAGAGCCAGACGTGCTGAAACATGCCGAGCACGCTGAGCTTGCCCTGCTGATCGATCAGGGCGTAGTCGGCGACGACCGCGAAATCGAGGTGCAGGGCTCAGCTGACTCGAATGGACGTGATCACATCGTTCTGCTTGATCTTATTGACCACATCCATGCCATCGGTGACCTGACCAAACACGGTGTGAACCTTGTCCAGGTGTGGCTGGGGCGCGTGGGTGATGAAGAACTGGCTGCCGCCGGTGTCTTTCCCTGCGTGTGCCATCGCCAGCGTCCCGGTGGCGTGCTTATGGGTGTTGAGGTGGGCCTCACACTTGATCTTGTAGCCCGGTCCCCCGGTGCCGACTCGCGGATTGGAGGCATCCTTCGAGAGCGGATCGCCGCCCTGAATCATGAAATTCGGAATGACGCGATGAAAGCGGGTTCCATCGTAGAACTCGCTGTTGGCCAGCTTCTCGAAATTGCTGACGGTGCCCGGCACTTCGGAGTCGAACAGCTCCGCCTTGATGGTGCCCTCGCTTGTCTCGATCGTCGCTTTCTTAGCCACGGAACTCCTCTCAGATTCTGGTTCTTAAATGTAAACTGCTCTGTCTCCGGCTCATGCAGGCACGGCGGGTCGTAGTGAGTCGAGCGTCGCTGCCCAAGCCGAGATCTCTTCGGCCGGCTGACTGCAGCTCGCTCCAGTGCAGGCATAGCCACGCGGCGATCGCTGGCCTGCCAACATTCCGCTGAGAGCGGGAGGCAAACGCCTGGCGCCCACGTCGGCCGGGACGAGACGCTGAACGAGCCGGCGAGGGACGAACCCCGCCAGTGCGGCGCGATGCATGCCTTCGGCCTCCACATCGGTCGGGCCGCCAATGACCACGAGGTGAGTGGCGGGATTGAGCTGCCAGTCCACTGCCAGGAGGTAGGCGGCGGCGTAGAGCCCCAGCTCCTGGGTCCGCCCCGCAAACGCCCGTAGGAGCCCTTCACCCCGCTGCTTCCAGCGTAGATCGCCGGTCATTTCGTGCAGCCGGGCGACAACAATCCCCGCGACCCCGTTGGGCGATGGCGTTGGCGTGTCCTGGACTGGTTTCGCCCTGGCTGGTAACAAGCCCTCATCCCCGGTCCGACCGCTCGCGGTATCGAACAGCCCGCCCTTGTCGCCGTCCCAATAGTCGGACCAGACCCGATCCATGATCCGCTCACTCCATTCGAGCCACTCCTGCTTCCCGGTCGTCTCATAGGCATCGAGCGCGGCGGCCGCCGTTTGCACCTGATCATCCAGCAGCCCGTGGATGCCACCCGGGGTGTGGGCGACCCTGTCGCCCTCCTGATTTTCCCGGCGCAGGCGCGTCAGGGTCTGTAGGGCGTGGCTTCGGCACCAGTCGTCACCTAGCACGGAGCCTGCTCGGAGGAAAGCCGAGGCCATCATGGCGTTCCAGTTGGTGTAGCGGGTACGATCGACGAATGGCGCTGTCCTGCGAGCTCGGGCCGCACGCAACTTGTCCTGGGCGGAACGGAGCAGGGTCTCGACGGTCTCCATGCTCTTGCCGGTGCGCTGAGCCAGGCCCGACACCGTTGCCGAGATGAAGAGCACGTTCTTGCCGGGATCATGATGCATCTCTCCCGCGGTGCCGATATCGTAATACGCTGCGGCAATCTCGAGCTCATCGGGGCTGAGGACGGCGGCAGCCTCGTCGCGAGTCCAGGTGAAGTAGTCGCCATCGTCGTCGAGCCCCACATCGGCGTCCTGGCTGGCGGCGTAGCCACCCTCCGCATCGGCCATTACCTCGCGCACCCAGCGAACGATCCCTCTGGCCACCTGACCATACTCCTCGTTGGCAAACAGTGCGTAGGCGTCGAGGTATGTCTTGAGCAGTTCCGAGTTGTCGTACGACATCTTCTCGAAGTGAGGGACGATCCAGCGGGCGTCTACGCTGTAGCGGTGGAAGCCGCCGGCCAGCTGGTCGTACATCCCTCCTCGTGCCATGCCCTGGAGGGTGCGGTCGATGACGGTGCGGATCTGCTCGGATGGCTGGTCGTACCAGCGGTGCAACAGCAGAGTGAGTGCCCCGGGGTGGGGAAACTTTGGCTGGCTGCCGAAGCCGCCGTTCACCGGGTCGAATACCCGAACCATCTGATCCACCCCCGCATCCAGGGTTTCCGGGCCAACCTCACCGGGCGCACTCTCATCCAGGTGCTCCTCCAGGACGCGGCGGATAGCCTGAGCCTGCACCTGCACTTGATCCGGCCGGGCTCGATATGTGTCGAGGACGCTGGCCAGCACCGAACGGAAGCCGGGCCGCCCGTACTTGCCATCGGGTGGGAAATAGGTGCCGCCGAAGAACACCTCTCCCTTGGGTGTGAGGAATGCGGTGAGTGGCCAACCGCCCTGCTGAGTGAGGGTTTGCACGGCGCGCTGGTAGCGGACATCCACATCGGGACGCTCGTCTCGATCCACCTTGATGCAGATGAAGTTGTCGTTCAGGAAGCTGGCCAGCTCGGGGTTCTCGTACGACTCGCCGTCCATGACGTGGCACCAGTGGCACCACACCGCACCGATGTCGAGCAACACCGGCCTATCCGCCGATTGTGCCGCGGCGAATGCTTCGGGACCCCACGGGTACCAGTGGATGGGCTGATGGGCCGCCGACTGGAGATAGGCTGAATCCGACCCGGCCAGGCGGTTCGTGGTCATGGGTAGAAGTTAAAGCTACTCTTCGGCAGCCGCCGGTATTCGACTGGCTGGGCCCCTAGGGAGGATGGCTGATGTTTGGACTGGACGAGCGGATCGCAGGCCTCGGCGGGAATGGCCTCATGGCGCTGGCTGTGGCACTGCTGCTGGGCCTTCGGCATGCTACCGACCCTGACCACCTCACCGCCATCTCGACCCTCATCCTCTCCGGT
>JBDTUV010000011.1:0-18101 GCA_040007575.1 Gemmatimonadales bacterium | reverse complement strand
GCGGGGTTCACCCGGTTGGAGCGGCAAACGCACCTGGGAACTGCGCTCGAGTGAGCCCCGAGGCCGTGATACCATCCCCCGTGGCGTTGCTTGGGGTCTGCTATGACGGCAGCTCCTCCTATCTGCGAGGCCCGGCAGGAGCACCGCCCATTATCCGCAAGGCGCTCTGGTCTGAAGCAGGGAATCCCTGGACCGAGCTCGGTATCGATCTCAGCAACGCGGCGCTGGATGACGAGGGCGACTTGACGCCTGCTGCCGACGATGATCCAGCGCAGGTGCGCCGCGCTATCGAGGCAGCGGTGAGGCACATTGCCGAATCCGGCCGGCGGCCGCTGGTGCTCGGCGGCGACCACTCGATTACCTATCCGATCCTCCGCGGGCTTCGGCCGTCCCATCCCCGGCTCAGCATACTCCACTTCGACGCCCACGGAGATCTTTGGGACGAGTTCCAGGGCGACCGATATTCCCACGCCTGCCCGTTCGCCCGGATCATGGAGGATGGATTGGCCGACCGCCTGGTCCAGATCGGGATCCGTACTATGAACGGCCACCAGAGGAAGCAGCGCTACGCTTTGGTGTGGAGGTCATAGAGATGAAGGACTGGCGCGACGGGATGAAGCTCGAATTCGACACGCCCGTCTATGTGTCGTTCGACCTCGATGTGATCGAGCCCGGGCTGGCACCCGGGATCTCCCACCGCGAGGCGGGCGGCTTCTCGGTGCGTCAGGCCATCGCCGTGCTACAGTCGCTCAGGGCACCACTGGTGGGTGCCGACTTCGTGGAGTTCAATCCGGCCGCCGATCAGACCGGCGTCACCGCGGCGGTCAGCGCCAAGCTGGTCAAGGAGCTGGCCGGTCGCATGCTCAAGGAGACCCGATGATCAGTCTTGTCCGCCGACTCGTCCCTGTGGCCGCACTCCTGTTCGGCCTCTCTGTGCCGGCCTCAGCCCAGACGCTTGCCATCGATTATGACCAGCTTCGCGACGAGACCACCCAGCGGCTCTCCGAGTATCTCCGGATCAATACCAGCAATCCCCCGGGGAACGAACTGGCAACCGCCAGGTGGCTCAAGGAAGTGCTCGCCAAGGAGGGGATCGAAGGACAGATCCTCGACACGGCCGAGCTGGGGCCGGGACGGGCGAATTTCTATGCTCGGCTGAAAGGAAACGGCTCCGGCAAAGCCATCGCCCTGGTGCACCACATGGACGTGGTGCCGGTATCCCGGGAGTTCTGGTCGGAGGATCCATTCGCGGGGCTGATCAAGGACGGCTACGTCTGGGGCCGCGGCGCCCTCGATATGAAGGGCCACGGCATCATCCAGCTGATGACTCTCATCGCCATCAAACGGGCGGGCATTCGGCTCGACCGCGACCTGGTCTACATCGGGAACGCCGACGAGGAGTCGGGTGGATCGGGGGCCCAGACGTTCATCTCCCGACACCCTGATCTCATCAAGGATGTCGAGTACCTGCTCACCGAGAGCGGTGGAAGTCGGGTCGAGAAGGGGAAGGTCCGTTGGTTCGGCCTGAATGTGGGGGAGAAGCAGGTCTATTGGCAGAAGCTGGTGGTGAGGGGCAAGGCGTCCCACGGCTCCCGGCCAACTCCGTACAACCCCGTGCCTCGCCTCGCGAGGATACTGACCCGCGTTGCAGCGTGGGAGACGCCTCTACGGGTCACGCCAGCGGTGGATCGCTACCTGAAGGCACAGGCCCTGGCCGAAACCGGCGAGCGCCGCCGCTGGCTCACCGATGCAGTGAGAGCTGTCAGGTCTCCCCGCGGACGAGCCTGGCTCCTCAGCGACCCCGAGCGCAATGCACTGCTGCGCAACACCATCTCTCCCACGGTCCTGGTAGGCTCGAACAAGACGAACACCATACCACCGGAGGCCTCGGCCGAGCTCGATATCCGCCTGCTGCCCGACCAGGACACCGTGGCTTTCCGGCGAGAGCTGCTTCGGGTGATCGCCGATACCGGCGTCACGCTGACGACGATTGGAGACATGGCACCCCGATTCTCGGCCCCCTTGGATACCGAGATGTCCCGGGCCATTCAGCGCACCGCTGCCCGCCTCCTGCCGGGGGTTCCCTTCGCTACCACCACCAGCACGGGCGCGACCGATCGGCCCTATTACGCGGGCACCGGGATCATCTGTTATGGGGTCGATCCGTCTCTCGTGGACATCGAAGAGGTCCGGCGTGGGGTCCACGGCAACGACGAGAGGGTCTCGATCGAGAATCTGGGCTTCGGTCTGCGGCTGTATGTGGGGGTGTTGGAGGAGATGCAGAAGTGATGAAGGTCGAGGGTCTAGAGTCGAGGGTCTATGCTTGGCCCTAGACCCTAGACCTACCGACCATGCCCTAACGCCTTCAGCACCTCCCGATCGAACTGCACCGAAAGACTCTCCCGCTTGGAGTAGGGACCGGGTTGGTACACGCGCGACTGAACCCCCAGTTGGCTCTGCTCGCAGATGTGCCAGTCCTGCCGGTTGGTCATATCCCAGAACTCGATCCCGTCTTCCGGGTCGTGGGCTGGATTGTTCATGGTGTCCGGGTGAAAGAGCCAGGAACAGAAGATCTTGGTGCGATCCGGCGCCTCCGGCCACAGGGTATGGAACATCACGTAGTCGGGGTGCAGGCTCAGCAGCATGTTGGGAAACACGGCGTAGTAGTAGACCCGGTTGAGGTCTTCCTCCGGCAGGTCGCCGACCATGACGCCGCAGGACCGGCCGCTCATGGTAAGGCTCTGATGCCCCTCGTTGATCACCATGAAGCCGCCGGTGACCGGACCGTTCACCAGGTCGTTCTCGCCGCTGGTGGGCGGGGTGAGTCTTGCCAGCGGAGGGTGCACCGGCCCGCAGTGGTAGCACTCGGAATAGTTCTGGAACAGCAGCTTCCAGTTGGCCTTCACGTCGTACTCGATGGTCCGGGCCACCGTGAGATTCGACAGGTTGAACCGGTCGAACCGGCCGATCAGCGACTTGTACGACTGTGCGAACGGCTCCGGATCCTCCGCCAGATTGATAAAGATGAACCCCTCCCAGCTCTGGATGCCCACGCGATGCAGCGGATAGTCGGCCTTGGCGAACCCTTCGATCTCGGTACTCGAGGGCGCGCCGATCAGCCGTCCATCCAGGGCATAGGTCCAGGCGTGGTACGGGCACTGAATCGTCTCCGAGAAGCGGCCGACGTGCTGCTCACAGAGGCGGGTTCCGCGGTGGCGACAGACATTGTAGTAGGCCCGCAGCGTGCCGCCCTGGTCCCGCAGCACAATGATGCTCTCGTTGCCAACCGGCTGGACGAAGTAGTCCCCCGGTCCGGCGATCCGGTCCTCTCGCCCCACGCACAGCCATCGGCGGGTGAAGATCCGCTCCGTCTCCTCCGCGAAGATCTCGGGGGCCACGTAGTAGCGACGGGGTAAGGTCTTGGCCCCGTCGATCGCGATCTGGGTGGTCTTGAGGAAAGGCGTCACGGCTTGGCTCGGCTGATGTGGAGTGACCTGAATAATGGCGCCCGCCGGAGCGGGACGGAAGCTCAGGATTGACCGGGATTACAACACCTCGGTGATGCAGGATGTGGACGGTTGGCGGGCTCGGACCCTAGAATGTGCCGGAATCTTTTCCAGGTAGCTCTATTCCCTGGAGGACGGAGGTAAACGTATGGCGAACAGGTCAATGCAACGGGCGCAATGGGCGTTGGCCCTCGCTCTGGTCCTGCCGATGGCGGGGTGCGTGGCTGCAGCTGCGGCGGCGGGCGCGGGAGCCGGTATCTATCTCACGACGCGGGGCGCAGAGTCTCTGGTTGACAACTCAATCGACAAGTTCGCCGGGCGGGCCCAGGCCGTCATGAGCGAGGAAGGCATCGTTCCACAGCAGTTGCTGTCCCGGATCGTCCAGAAGAGCTGATGACACCCACGCTCCGGGGTGTGCTCGAGACCTCGCTCTACGTGCGCGACCTCGAGCGCTCCCGGGCGTTCTATACCGGCCTGTTCAGCTTACCCGTTCTGCTTCAGGATGACCGCTTCTGTGCCCTCAACATCTCTGGCAGCCAGGTTCTGCTGCTCTTCCGCAAGGACGCATCCGTCCACCCGGTCACCACGCCCGGTGGAACCATCCCTCCTCACGGAGGGGAAGGGCAGCTTCATCTGGCATTTGCTATTGGCCGGGATGAGTTCGACGCCTGGGAGCGGAGGCTTCAGAGCCAGAAGACGCCGGTCGAGAGCCGGGTGGGTTGGAAGCGGGGCGGCAAGAGCATCTATTTCCGCGACCCGGACGGACACCTGCTGGAGCTGGCTACACCCGGCGTCTGGGCGATGTACTGAGAGTCGGGAGTCAGGAGTCTCCTAGCTCCCGACTATCACCCCGCGACACTCGCCGAGTCCCATGCGGGTAGTTCCAGAACGTTCGCAGAAGCCTCGCATGATCACCTCGTCTCCATCCTCCAGGAACTTTCGGGTCTCCCCGCTCGCCAACGTGATCGGCTCCGATCCGCGCTTGGTCAGCTCCAGGAGACATCCACGTGCATCCTTGCCTGCCCCCGAAATCGTTCCGGTGGCAAAGAGATCGCCCGGCTGGAGGTTGCACCCGTTGCTCGTGTGGTGGGTGAACATCTGTGCCAGGGTCCAGTAGAGGTCGGCCATTGTGCCACGACTCAGACGGTGAGGTGGCAAGCCGTCCTTCCGCATTCGCGCGGTAGTCAGGAACACCTCCACGGTGACATCGATCCCACCCCGCCGCCGGTTGTCTGACGAATCAAGGTAGGGAAGAGGTGAGGGATCACCAGCGGGCCGCTCAAACGCGGGCACCCGATAGGGCTCCAGCGCCTCGAGCGTCACCACCCAGGGTGAAACCGAGGTCGCGAAGTTCTTGGCGAGGAATGGGCCCAGCGGCTGATACTCCCAGGTCTGGATGTCGCGTGCCGACCAGTCGTTTACCAGGCAGAGTCCGAACAGATGATCTTCGGCCTTCTCGATCGATACCGGCGTACCCAACGGATTTCCCATGCCCACCAAGCACCCAATCTCCATCTCGTAATCCAGTGCCTGGGTCGCGGCGAAGACCGGCGTATCCGCGTTCGGGGCCTTGATCTGGCCCCGGGGGCGCCGCACCGGAGTTCCGCTTTGGACAAGCGACGAAGCCCGGCCGTGATATCCGATGGGTACCCATTTGTAGTTGGGTAGCAGCGGGCTGTCAGGCCGGAACATGCTTCCCACGTTGGTGGCATGATGCACCGAGGCGTAGAAGTCGGTGTAGTCTCCGATCTCCGCCGGCAGGAGCAGTTCTGCCTCCGCCATCGGGACCAGAATCCGCTCCGCCAGCCGCGGGTTAGCGCGGTATGCCGGCGAATCGGCCGCGAGGAAGGCACTGATCCCACGCCTGAGCGCCGACCAGTGATCCGGACCGAGTGTCATCAGCGGGTTTAGTGACACGGCAGCGCCGGCCCGGGCGGCCTCAGCCGCCAGCCCCGTAAACCCGGCGATCTCGGCGCATCCAGCCAAGTCGAGGATCTGGTCTCCGATCGCGACCCCGACGGATGGTGGTCTGCTGCCCTCGAGCCGGCGGAAGACGCCGTAAGGAAGATTCTGAATCGGAAAATCGGCATGTCCCTGGGCCGACTCCACCCAGGAAGCGCGCTTGGGATCGTGAGTCTCGTTCACGCTTGCCGAACCCCGGGGCCAAGGAGGTGAAGAGCCTCGAGGTCGCCTATTGGCTCCGTAAAGGAGCAGGAGCCGAACGACACAATGCCCCCGCGTCGGGCGTCGCCCAAGGCCTTGAGGCCGAGCCGATGGCCTTTCCAGGCGACGCCGCCTTCATCGATCTGGAGAGCTTCGGGCGATCCCTCCTCCAGCAGCCGGGCTACATCGGCTTCCGCCATGCCTGCCAGGAGGAAAGCGGTGGCGAGAAAGAGGTTGAGAAAGCCGAACATCAGGCCGGCGGGACTATCGGGGGCGTAGGTCAGGAGGTACTCTGCCCGCAAGGGGTGATGCAAGCCGGCCGTGGCCTTGAATGGAAGACCGGCCTCAACGCAGCCGCGAAGAAATCGAATCAGGTCGCTGGTCGCAGGAAAGGCATCTCTCGTGACACCGCCGGTTCGCACCTTCGCGCGTCCGCCCAGCCGGCTAACCGCGGCAAGCAGCTCGCGCGGGTCGCGGTCGATGGGAACCTCGATATAGGCTTGCAGGGAGCGTGGTATCCGGTGCATGATCTCCTCGATGCCACCCACCGAGCTAGCTTTTACTTCGATGGTATCGGCAAGAAAGGCCGCCGAGTGACGGCGGTTGAACTCGGCTGTCATCTCCAGGTCTTCCGCTCGATCGGGCCCCGCAAGAAGCGCCAGGCGCCACGGCTGACCGGTCGGATTGTTTGGAAGAGACGCCGCTGCCACCTCGAACTCACCGAGTCGGTTCGCCGGCACCACGAATCGCCCCAGCGCCCAGGCGGCAGGCTCTGTCCGGTAGCGGTCGTAGTTTTTCACCGCTGTGGCCATGTCCAGACCGGCCGGCGGGAAGAGGCCGGCGTAGTCAATACTTTCGGTGAGCAGGGTTCGGATCGCGCTCATGGTGCAGGGATAATAGCACTCGCTGTCATCCTGAGCACTCGCTGTCATCCTGAGCGAAGTGAAGGATCGGGTGGCGTAACGTCGGTTCAGCCGTGCTCCACTGCGCTACTGGGCCGATCAAAGAGACATCGGGCAGAAACGTCACCCGGGCCGACGCTTCGCTTCGCTCAGGATGACAGCATATTCAGGATGGCAGCATATATAACGAAAGGCGCATGAGTCATGGCTACCGCCACCATCCATCCGACTATCGCCAGTATCAATCCGGCCACGGGGCAGATTCACCGATCCTTCACTCCGCTCTCCGAGGCCGAGCTGGATGCGCGGATCCAACGTGCGGTCGACACCTACCACCGGTACCGCCGCACCCCGCTGGCGGAACGGACCCGGCTGCTTCTCAAGGCTGCCGAGATCCTCGAGGCAGATAAAGAGAAGTTTGGCCGCCTCATGGTGCTTGAAATGGGCAAGACGCTGAAAGCAGCGGTCGAGGAGGCCGTGAAGTGCGCCTGGGGCTGCCGCTACTATGCCGAGAACGCGGAACGCTTCCTGGCTGAAGATGTAGTGCAGACCAATGCCACCCGGAGCTACATCGCCTACCAGCCGATCGGGCCGATTCTGGCGGTCATGCCATGGAACTTCCCCTTCTGGCAAGTTTTTCGCTTCGCGGCGCCGGCCCTCGCGGCCGGAAACGTCGGCCTCCTCAAGCACGCCTCGAACGTGCCACAGTGCGGCCTGGCCATCGAGGAGATCTTCCATCGTGCGGGCTTTCCCGATGGGTGCTTCCAGACCCTGCTGATCGAGACCGAGCACGTGCGGCGGGTGATTGAGGACCCCCGGGTGATGGCCGTGACGCTTACGGGCAGTACCGGTGCAGGAAGTGCGGTCGCCGGCACGGCAGGAAAGCAGATCAAGAAGTCGGTACTGGAGCTGGGCGGAAGCGATCCCTTCATCGTGACGCCGAGCGCCGACCTCGAGGCCGCGTCCCGTACCGCCGTCAAGGCGCGCACCATCAATAACGGGCAGTCGTGTATTGCGGCCAAGCGATTCATCGCGGTGGGAGCCATCGCCGATGAGTTCGAGCGGCGGCTGGTGGCAGGGATGCGGTCGCTCGTGGTTGGCGACCCGATGGATCCCGCCACCGACGTCGGACCGCTCGCGAACGAGGCCCAGGTGAAGACGCTCACCGACCAGGTCGAGCGGTCGGTCGGTGCCGGGGCGCGACTGCTGACTGGAGGCCACCCGCTCGACCGTCCAGGGTTTTACTTCGCTCCTGGGGTGCTGACCAATATCAGCCCGGACTCACCGGCGTACCGGGAGGAGGTCTTCGGTCCGATCGCACTCCTCTTCCGCGCCCGCGACATCGACGAAGCGATCCACATCGCCAACGACTCGCCGTTCGGCCTCGGTGCCAGTGCCTGGACCACCGACGAACGGGAACGGGAGCGCTTCGTCACCGAGCTGGAGGCGGGTATGGTGTTCATCAATGGCATGGTGGCATCCGATCCGAGACTGCCTTTTGGCGGTATCAAGCAGTCCGGCTATGGCCGGGAGCTCGGCGTCTACGGCATGCGTGAGTTCGTGAACATCAAGACGGTATGGATCAATGGAGGAGAGCCGGCGAAGAGTCTGTCCGACTCGGAGTAGTCAGGGCTACTACGGAGGCTAGATGCCTTCTACGTAGGAACGTGCGGTGGATCACGTCTTCCCCAAAGGGGGACTATATACTAGACTCATTACCAACCGGTTTAGTAACGCTCCTGCAGGGGACCCTATGTACATCGACCCGACAACGGGCAGCTTGGTTCTGCAGTTCGTGGCCGCTGGCGTGCTCTCCGTACTCGCCATGGCTTCCCGCGCTCGTGAAGCGCTGAAGACCTTCTTCAAGCTCCTGGTCCCGCGCCGAGGCCGGTGGGCTGGCAAGCCGTAGAGGGGTCGTTCCGCGACCCTAGCGGCTTCGTTTACACCCGCAACGGCACCCTTTACCGCCAGGTCAACCACAGCTTTCGCGACAGCTTCGAGGCATTTCTAGCCTCCGGGCTGTATGACGAGCTTGCGCAGGACGGCCTGCTCGTTCCCCACCGCCAGGTCGGTTTGGAGCTTTCCGCCAGCTCCGACGCGTATGCTGTGCTCCAACCCGATCGGGTTGGGTTCATCTCCTATCCCTACGAATGGTCGTTCGGTCAGCTGCAGGATGCTGCCACGCTGACGTTGGAGATTCAGCAGCGTGCGCTGGCGCGGGGTTTTACACTGCGCGACAGCAGCGCCTACAACGTCCAGTTCCGGGGGGGGCGTCCGGTCTTCATCGACACGCTCTCTTTCGAGCCGCTGGAGGAGGGCAAGCCCTGGGTGGCGTATAAGCAGTTCTGCGAGCACTTCCTTCTGCCGCTCACCTTGATGAGCTCCCGCGACGTTCGCTGCGGCCAGCTGCTTCGTACCTATATCGACGGGATCCCGCTCGATCTGGGCAGCGCACTCCTGCCCCGGCGTACCTGGGCCAGACTGAGCACGGTGCTCCACATTCACCTGCACGCTTGGGCGCTCGGCCGCTATGCCGATACCGCGGCAGGCTCGGCTGCGAAGGGGCGGACGATGAGCCGCCAAAGGCTGCTCACCCTGGTGAAGAACCTGAGTGATGCAACCCGGCGACTGTCCTGGCGCGCCGCGGGCACCGAATGGGCGGAGTACGTCACGGACAACAACTATACCCCTGCCGCCAGCCAGGCCAAGCGCAACCTGGTAATGGCGCACCTGCGGAGCGCGAATGCGCAAACAGTCTGGGACCTTGGCGCCAATACGGGAGAGTACAGCCGAGCGGCTCGGGAGGTGGCACCGCAGGTGATCTCGTTCGACGTGGATCCCGCCGCGGTGGAACGAAACTACCGGCGAGCGCGCGCCGAGGGGGAGACCGGTATTCTCCCCCTCCTGCTCGACCTCACCAATCCCTCCCCCGCGCAGGGTTGGGCCGGCCGGGAACGACTGTCACTCGAGCAGCGGGGCCCGGCGGACGCGGTAATGGCCCTGGCCCTGATCCACCATCTGGCCATCGGACACAACCTGCCGCTGGAATATATCGCGCGCTATCTCGCGCGGATCGGCCGGCATCTCATCATGGAGTTCGTGCCCAAGAGCGATTCCCAGGTCAAACGCCTGCTGCTCAGCAGGCCCGACATCTTTCCCGGCTACACCAAGGAAGGGTTCGAAGACGCGTTCGGACGGCACTACACCATCGATGCGGTGCAGCGGATCGACGAGTCCGAGCGTTGGCTCTACTTCATGTCTCCCCACTCCAGGCCGGAGGTATGAGCCAGCGGCTCAGGCTTCTCTACCCGTTCCTCTTTGTGGTTCTTCCCATCCTCAACATTCTCACCCGGAGCCCCGGCGAATCGAGCATGGCAGACGTTGCCGTGTTGGTGGGAGTCATGCTGGCAGCCTGCGCATTGGCCTACGGTATCATTGCCCTGGCCGCGCGTGGGAGTGGCTCCGCTCTGGTAGCGCCGCTGGTGGTATTTGCCATTCTGCTATGGTTTTATGGATATGACGCGGCGGCGTCATGGGCGGGACGCCTGGCGGGTGCCAGCATCGGGCCTGTGGTCGTAATGCTCGCTGCATTGGCGACGGGTGCCGCCGTATGGTGGCTGGCACGCCGGCCTCGCTACCTCGACCGGGTTACGACCTTTCTTGCGCTGACCGGAGTTCTCCTCGTCGGCTGGTCAACCGCCCAGGTGATCAGGGACCAGCTTCGAGCTCGGCGGACCATTCATGACAGCGTGGTCGCGAAGGAGCTCGCCAAGCCGCTTGCGGTAAGGGGCGGGATGGCGCAGGGGGAAGAGCCGCACCGTGATATCTATTTGATCGTGCTGGACGAGTACGCCAACTCCGGCGTGCTTGAAGAGCAGCTCGGATTCGACAACCGGGGCTTTGAAGACAGCCTGCGGCACCTGGGGTTCACCATCCCGCGGGTGGTTCGCAGTAACTACGTGCACACCATCCTGTCGCTGCCATCACTCCTGAACTTCAGCCACCTGACAGGGCTTAGGTCGGACCTGGGCCCCGGGGCGACCGATCCAACCCTGCCGAACCATCTTCTGGAAGCCAACCGCTCGGCGGTGTTTCTGAAGGTTCAGGGTTACCGGTTTCTCTTTTTCCCATCGCAGTGGTGGCTCTCCACCCATCACAACCGCTACGCCGACTGGGAATTTCAGGCCTGGAGCGGGCTCGAGCCAGGTCGCGAGGCTACCCGGTCCGACCTGCGTCGCTCATTTCTCCGGGGCACTGTGCTCGACCTTTTGCGCCGGGATCACGCTCATGACGCGGACCATCAGAGCCGCACTTTGGCCGCCTTGGCTCGCGTGCCTGACGACCCCCGCCCGACGTTCGCCTTTGCCCATATTCTCAACCCACACCGCCCCTACGTCTTCGACGGGGACTGCCGGATATTGAAGGCTCGGGCGACCAGCGATCGGCCATCCGGCAGGCGGGACGGCTATGTGGGCCAGGTTCAATGCCTCAACACCCTCCTTCTCCGCCTGGTGACCTCACTGATTCAGCACTCGTCACCGGAACCGATCATTCTGCTTCAAGGGGATCACGGGACCAACATGCTGGATTACTCGTCCGCGAAGAGTGCCGGTGCGGTGTCTCCTGATCAGGCGCGGGAGCGGTTTGGCGCCTTTGGCGCCTACTACGTTCCGGGGGGCGGGAGCCGGTTGTTCACCGACTCCGTCACGGTCGTCAACGTCATGACAAAGGTACTGAACTACTATTTCAACGCAGGGGTTCCGCTCGCCCCTGACAGCCTGTACATGTCTCTGGAACGAAGCCCGTACTCGTTCGCTCGGGTCGATCCGGCATCTCTGATCAGGCACTGACGCGCTTCGTCCGCTTTCGCCTTGCCGCGCGAGCAACCTTGGGCGTCCGCTTCTTGACAGCCTTGGTGATCTTTTTCCCGGCGGCCTGGGCTCGCTTCACGAGAGCTTCGGCAAGAGCCTTTGCCTTGCGGCGAATGCGAGGGTCTTCGGCGGCCTTTTGAATTGCCTTCTCTAGCAACGCGGTCGCCACCAGGGCAACGGCAGTCTTGGCCAGATTCCTCTGCTTGCGAGCCATGCGATCTCCCGGTTTGGGGTGGGCATCAATTTTGGTACTCTGGTAGCCTGGGGAGGTGAGGGTGGTCACAAGGACACGGAGGCTGACGCCCGGCGGGTTGGGGACCGTGCTACGGCGCGCAGTCGCAGGCTGGTGGAACGACAACGTCCCCCACCTCGGCGCGGCCCTCTCCTACTACACGCTCTTCTCGCTGGCTCCCATACTCATCGTCGCCATCTCGATTGCCGGGGCCGCTTTCGGGGCCGAGGCGGTGCGGGGTGAGATCGTGGGTCAAATCGACGGCCTGGTCGGCCACGGGGGTGCCCAGGCGGTGCAGGCGATGCTCGAGGGGGCCTCCAAGCCTTCATCGAGCATTCCGGCCACCATCATTGGCGTCATCACCTTCTTCCTGGGTGCCACGGGCGCGTTCCTGGAGCTCCAGACTGCGCTGAATGCCATCTGGCGGGTCAAACCCAAGGTTGGGGGAAGCTTCCTTCGAAGCCTGATCATCGACCGTATGACGTCGTTTGGGCTGGTGGTGGGCGTGGGTTTCCTGATGCTCACGTCGCTGCTCGTGAGCGCAGGGCTCGCAGCCCTGCACACCTACGTGGGAGAGACTTTTCCGGGTGGTGCGGTCCTGCTGGAAGCGGTGAACGTAATCGTCTCCCTCGCCGTAATCAGCGTTCTCTTCGCCATGGTCTACAAGCTGCTGCCCGACGTGGAGCTGTCCTGGGGGGACGTGTGGGTCGGCGGGTTGGTGACGGCGGGACTCTGGACCGTGGGGAAGTTTCTGATCGGGCTCTACCTGGGCACCAGCGCCTTCGCTTCCTCCTACGGAGCGGCAGGCTCGGTCATTGTGCTGCTGATCTGGGTGTACTACTCGGCACAGATCATTTTGCTCGGCGCGGAGTTTACCCGGGAATACGTCCGGGAGTTCGGCCGTAAGCCGCCTCCGTCCGAGTTCGCCACCAAGGATCCGGCTCCCCCGCTCAAGCCCGTCAAGACTAAATAGGCATCGCTCTCAGCGATTCGTCCGGCCCATGAACTTCTCCCCTTCAGAGGGCGAGAAGGCCCGCATTCGATCGAGGAGGCGCTCAGGACTCGACTCCACGATGACGGCGTTTCGGTGCGCTTCGGTCAGGAATCCCTCTCGCACAGCGTGATCCAGAAACCCGGTGAGCCCGTCGAAGTAGCCCTCTACGTTCAGAATTCCCGACGGCTTGGCGTGAATCCCGAGCTGGCCCCAGGTGAGAATCTCGAAGAACCCTTCCAGCGTGCCGATACCACCCGGCAGGGCGATGAACCCATCCGACATATCCGCCATCTGCGACTTTCGCTGGTGCATCGAGGCCACGACGATGAGGTTGGGAATGCCGGTGTGGGCTGCCTCCTTCTCAACCAGTTGCTGGGGAATGATCCCGGTGACGTGGCCGCCGTGCTCCTGGACTGAGTCCGCCAGCTCGCCCATGATGCCGACACTCGCCCCGCCATACACCAGCTCGATTCCCTGTTCGGCCAAGACCTGCCCGAGCCGCCGGGCTGCCGCCCCGTATTCGGGTCGAGTTCCCGGATTCGTGCCGCAGAACACGCAAATCCGGTTCATCCGACGGTCGGTATCCATCGCGGGGGCCTCGTTTGGAAAAGTCTGGGTCGAGGTCTGGAGTCTACGCTCAAACTCGCGGATCGCATACATTGCGACTCTTGAATCTTGACCTAAACCCTAAACCCTAAACCCTAGACTCTAGACTCTAGACTCTAGACTCTAGACTCCAGAGCCAAATATACGGAGATCGCCAATGGAACACCGTACGCTAGGCCGCGAGGAACTGACCGTATCCGCCCTTGGCCTCGGTTGCATGGGGATGTCGGAGTTCTACACCGGCCGGGACGACGATGAGTCGATCGCGACCATCCACCGGGCGCTCGAACTCGGCATCGACTTCCTCGATACCGCTGATATGTACGGACCCTTCACTAACGAGCGCTTGGTCGGGCGGGCCATTCGGGGGCGGCGGGACCAAGTCGTGCTCGCCACCAAGTTCGGTAACCAGCGCGGGGAAGACGGCAGCTTCCTCGGCGTGAATGGGAGGCCCGACTATGTGCGAAAATCCTGCGATGGGTCGCTGCAGCGACTTGGGGTGGACCATATCGATCTTTACTACCAGCACCGGGTAGATCGCACGGTTCCCATAGAGGAGACGGTTGGCGCGATGGCCGATCTGGTGCGAGCAGGGAAGGTCCGGTTTCTCGGGCTTTCTGAGGCGGCTCCAGCCACCATCCGCCGCGCCCACCAGGAGTATCCCATTAGCGCGCTTCAGACCGAGTACTCCCTCTGGACCCGTGATCCGGAGGACGAGGTCTTGCCACTCTGCCGCGAGCTCGGCATTGGATTCGTGGCGTATAGCCCGCTTGGACGCGGCTTTCTCACCGGACGGTTCCGCACTTTCGAAGACCTTCCGGAGGAGGACTACCGGCGGAACTCGCCCCGCTTTCAGGGCGAGAACTTCCAGAAGAACCTCGATCTGGTCAAGCGGGTGGAAGAGATCGCCAAACGCAAGGGATGTAGCCCCGCACAGCTCGCCCTGGGGTGGCTCCTGGCCCAGGGAGAGGACCTCGTCCCCATCCCCGGCACCAAGCAGCGGCGCTATCTCGAGGAGAACGTCGGATCTCTCGAACTCGAGCTTGCGCCGGCGGACCTGGAGCAGATCGAGGAGGTGGCACCGAAGGGCGCCGCCGCAGGCGACCGGTACCACGAGGCGGGGATGAAAACCATCAACGGTTGACCGCCCTGGCCCATCACCCCTCCGGCTCCTGAGGTCCTGCTCCTGGCCTATCCGGGGAGATCACTCCTCGGCTCGGAGATGGCCTCGACGATGCGCCCCACTTCCCGGTCGCTCGCGGCGCCTTCCTCACGCGCAATGTCTGCCTGGGCCACGATCCCGACCAGCATGCCATCGACGTCTACCACAAGCACCCGGCGCACCTGCTGCTCGATCATCACCTGTCTCAGATCCTCGACTTCGTCCTCGGGCACGCAGGTTACCGGGTCGTTGGTCATCAGGTCCCGTATCGCTGTCTCGGGCCCGAGTCCAGCCGCCAGGCCGCGGATAGCCAGGTCCCGATCGGTCACCGTTCCGATCAGACGGTTGGTACTGGTGTTCTCGACCACCGGAATGGAGCCGCAGTCGTTGTCGCGCATGAGGATCGCGACCTCTCGCGCCGTTCGGTCCGGGGTGGCGCGGGCTGGGTTAGGGGTCATGATCTGCTTTACTCTCACCGTTCCTCCAGGTTATGGGTCCTCCCAATCTGCGCTGTCTCTGCAATGGTGCCGTGACCTGCGTAACTTTCCGCACCGTACGTCACCTGGCGAGCAGCCGCGCCAGACCCCTGGTTATGGAGGAGCGAGTACCCGATGAGCCTTCCCGGCCAGGTCCTCCAGGGCATTCTGGCCCGTGGTGCGCTGGTGCTGCTGCGGGTCTACCTGGGCATGGTTTTCCTGGTTGCCGCCCTGCCCAAGCTGCAGCAGGACTTCACACCCGGCCTCACCGGATTCGTACAGCAGGTCGCCTTGCAGAAGGCTCATCAATTCTACAGACCGTTCCTCGAGCAAGTGGTTCTTCCCAACGCACCGGTTTTCGCTACGCTGGTCACCTGGGCCGAGCTGCTCGTGGGGGTTTCGCTCATCCTGGGCCTGCTAACCCGGTTCTCCGCGGCGGTGGCGGTGATCCTGACCCTGAACTACATGTTCGCCAAAGGTGCCTGGTTCTGGACCCCCTCCAGCAATGATGCCGCCTTTGTCGCCATTGCCATCGCGCTGCTTATTGGAGCGGCGGGCCGTACGCTCGGCCTGGACTCCTTTTTGGCCCGACGTTGGCCCCGGTCAGCTCTCTGGTGACCGCCGCAGCGACGCGAGTCGTGCCGCCGCCCCCTCGGGTCGGCATCATGCTGCGCCACATCACCGCGCCCGGCGGAGTGACGGTCTTTACCAAACGGGTGGTGCGCTACCTGCTCACCCACCCCGATGGTATCGAATACCACCTGCTCTACAGCCATCCCTCGCAGCAGGAGGTCCTGGGCGATCTGCCGGCAAGGCACGTGGTCCTAGCCGACAGTGCGCGTCTCCGCTGGGACCAGGTAACCGCGCCGTTGTACGCGGAGAGGAACGGACTCTCGCTTCTGTTCAACACCAAATTCTCGGTGCCGCTGGCCGGACGGGTGCCCACCCTGATCGTAATCCCCGGCCGAGAGCAGCTCGCGATGGCTCACGTCTTTCCCTGGTACAACCGCTGGTATAATCAGCTCCTCGTTCCCACCTTCTGCCGAAGCGCGACAGCCCTCATTACCCACACTGAGATCGGTCGGGAAGACTGCGTGATGATGGGCGGCAACCCGGAGAGCATCCACGTGGTGCCTCACGGAGTGGATCGCTATCTGCGGCCGGCCTCCGAGGAGCAGAAACAGGCACTGCGGGCCAAGCTGGGCCTGACCCGTCCCTACATCCTTTTCCTGGGTGGCATCACGCCGCTCAAGAACATCGGCAACCTGCTGCGGGCCTTCGGCCAGCTCGCGGCGACCCACGACGTGGACCTGGTGCTCGCCGGATTCAAGCGCTGGAGCTTCGAGCAGGAGCTCCAGCCGATCGAGGAGCTGGGTCTCAAGGAGCGGGTGCGCTACGTGGGATATGTCGCGGACGAGGATCTGGCCGCCCTCTACTCGGCCGCCGAGTGTCTGGCCCTGCCATCCTGGTACGAGGGCTTCGGGATTCCGATTGTCGAGGCCATGGCATGCGGCTGCCCGGTGGTGACCTCGAGTGGGAGGCACGCCGCTCCTGAGGTGGCTGGTGGTGCGGCGCTGCTGGTAGACCCGGCGAACCCCGGTTCAATAGCCGACGGGCTCCGGCGGGTGCTCGACGATCCGGCGCTCCGGCGCGATCTGGTGGCAAAGGGGCTGGTGCGGGGGCCGCAGTTCGATTGGGACACTACCGGCCGGCTGACTGCGGGGGTGATACGCTCGGTGCTCTCTGCGCCCCCGGCCAAATCCAGCCTGCTTCGCGGTCCCGCCGCGGCGCTCGTGCGGGGAGGCGCCAGACTGGGAGCGGTGGTGACAGAGCAGATTGCCAAAGGCTTCGATAAGAAGTGAGTTCCCTCGTTGCTAAGGTAAGCCGAGCACATCTAGGACGAAGGCATACTTGAAGGCAATCTCACGAAGAAAATCGTACCGCCCTGAAGCTCCCCCGTGTCCCGCCCCCATGTTGGTCCGCAGGAGGAGCCGGTTGGCGTTGGTCTTGGTGGCGCGCAGTTTGGCGGTCCACTTGGCCGGCTCCCAGTAGGCAACCCGGGGGTCGTTGAGCCCGGCGGTCACCAGCATGTTCGGGTAATCCTTGGCCTCGATGTTGTCGTACGGCGAGTAGGAGCGGATGTAGTCGTACGCCGTCCGATCGTTCGGATTCCCCCACTCGTCATATTCGATAACGGTAAGGGGCAGCGAGGCGTCGAGCATCGTGTTGACCACGTCAACGAAAGGCACCTCCGCCAACACGACCCGGAACAGATCCGGCCGCAGGTTGGTGACGGCGCCCATGAGCAGCCCGCCGGCGCTCCCCCCGTTGATTACCAACCGATCAGAAGACGTGTAGCCCGCTGCTACCAGGTGCTCGGCGCTAGCGATGAAGTCGGTGAACGTACTGCGTTTGTTCAGGAGCTTGCCCCCATCATACCACGGCCGCCCCATCTCCTCGCCCCCGCGGACGTGGGCAATAGCCACCACGAAGCCGCGATCGAGCAAGCTCAGGGTGTTCGATGAGAAAGATGGGTCATAGCTCAATCCATAGGCTCCATAGCCGTTGAGCAGGAGCGGGCGCTCTCCATCCAGCTGCAGTGGAGCTCGGTATACCAGCGAGATCGGGACCCGCTCGCTGTCTCGGGCGGTGGCAAATACCCGCTCACTCCTGTAGAAGGACGGGTCGTAGCCCCCTAGAACCTCGGTCTGCTTGCGCACCATCCAGCTGCGCTCAGCCAGGTCCCACTCGACCACAGAGTTCGGTGTGACCAGCGAGGTGTAGGTGAAGCGCAGGAGCGTGGTCTCGAATTCAGGGTTCTCGTGGGCGCGCAGGGTGTATACCGGCTCGGGGAAGGGAACCAGGTGCTCCTCGCCCGATACCAGATTCATCACCCGGATCTGGCGTAACCCGGCCTGCCGCTCGTAGATGACCAGATGGGACCGAAACGCGTCGGTTTCATCCAGCTTTATGTCTGGACGGTACGGCAGGACCGGCGACCAGTTTGCTTTCGAGGGACTTGCCACCGGCGCCTGAACCAGCCGGAAATTGGGGGCCGAGTCATTGGTCGTGATGAAGAAACGCTCATCGTGGTGCTCTACGCTGTACTCGACGCCGAACTCCCGCGGTTGCACCACACGAAACACCCCTTCCGGCTCGTCCGCGTCCAGGAACCGAACCTCTGAGGTC
>JBDTUV010000010.1:0-18723 GCA_040007575.1 Gemmatimonadales bacterium | reverse complement strand
CGGGCGTCGATCTCGTGGTGCTGGACGGCGCCCACCTGCTCCGCCTGCCGCCGGATTGCCTCCCGTTCCTCGGCCGAGGAGCCGCCGGTGTTTACGAAGACGGTGTGGACCGCCCAGCCGTCCTCAGAGAGTCTGGGGACGCAGTAGGAGGTATCGAGCCCGCCGGAGAAGGCGAGCGCCAGGGTGTCGGATTGCATATTGCATAAATATGCAACGTCAGCCAGGAAAGGCAAGCCGGCCAGGGGCCGGCCGCCGCCTACGGCGTGAAGGCCTCGGTCTCGGCGTGGTAGATCGGGTCCGCCTCAGGGTCTTCGTCCTTCTCGAGGCCCCCGGCCACCACGATCTGGGATTTTCCCGCCGCTCCTTTCGCGGTACCGGCCACAGCGCCTCTCCGGAGCGTTTGGGTGTCTGCCTTCCGGGTCCAGGCGTTAGCGGCGGGATCATAGGCAAAGACCCAGGGCGCTTCCTGCTTCTCCATCGGCTCGGTTGATTCACGGCCACCGATGAGATAAAGCCGCTCGTTGAGCACAGCTCCGGCCGCCTCCACTACCGTGCCTTCCAGCACGTCAAGGGATGGTGATAACAGCCTGCGGTACGCGATGCGGAGCTTCGTCTTCCACCTGTTGGTGGCAGGGTCATAGACGTCCACGCTGCCTTCCGCTGCGCGCTGCCTGCCGTACGCCACGTAGAACTTGCCGTCGATCACGCCTCCGATCCCGAAGGTATGGGTATCGAGTGCGTCGGCCTTCCGGGTCCACTTGTTTGTGGCCGGATCGTAGCGATAGAGTCGCGTGCCCGTCAGCACGTAGAGCTTGCCGTGGATCGCGCCGGAGATTCCACCGGAGCTCCCCACGGGCAGGTCTACCTTGCGGGTCCAGCTATCGCTGGCGGGGTTGTAGACGTAGAGCGCCTTTGTGGTCTCGAACCCAGGGTCGAGCCCACCCGTCACGTAAAGTTTCCCCCCAACGACGGCCGCGCCGTTGGTCAATGACCGTTTGAATGGCAAAGAGGCCTTACGGGACCAGGTGTTCGTCATAGCGTCGTATGCCTCCACCCGCTGCATAGCCCCATTCCTGGGGTTTCTCCCGCCTATGACATACATGACATAGTGTCCGGCGGCGTTCCGCACGACCGCCGCAGCCGAATAGGCGCGGAGAGTCGGGATGGGGGCCTTCGTGGTCCAGGTGCCCAAGCCGGCCGTGGCCAGGGCGGGTGGGGCCACTTCCTGCTCGGGCCCCGTGGGCTCGCTGCAGGCCGCCAACGCCGCAACACCCAGCAGCAATGGTAGGCTCTTCGTAAAGGTGCTCATCGTGGTTATCCCTCGGGCTCGAGCTCATCATCCCGCCAGAATCACACCCCGAGCTTTACCCCACCCCGATCAAGCACGAGTCAAGAGCGCCCCTACCAGCCCTCGGCCACGGCCTGGATCAGCTCGGCGAGGCTGGCCACGTCCCGCAGGTCGATCGTCTCCGCCGGCGAGTGCGAGTAGCGCAGCGGCCAGCCGATCGGCACGTCGGGTACCCAGTAGGCGGAGAACACCGAGCCGTCGTTTCCCCCGTTGGTGGTACCGACCTGCAAGGGAATGCGACGGGCTCGCGCCAGCGCCACGAGCGAGTCCACCAGCGGCGGCGGGGTGACGGAGCTGTTGTCCAGCGCCCGTGCCACCGCACCGCGCCCCAGTGGAGCCAGCCCGAAGTTGCCGAGCTCGAGCGGTGAGTCCGCCGACACGAAGGTGTCGATGGCGTGCACCCGGATCGGCCGGAGGCCGAGCGCGTTCGCCGCGGCGGTGGCACCCTCCAATCCAATTTCCTCTCGTGTGCTCCAGAGGAAAATCACGGTATGCCGCAGGCGCTCGGGTTTGATACGCCTCACGGCCAGCACCTGCGCTGCTGACCCCACCCGGTCGTCGAACGAGCGGCCGGTGGCCCGGCTGCCTCCCAGTCGGACGAACTGCTTGGGCATGGTCAGCGTATGTCCGACTTTGATCCCCAGCGCCTCGGTGGCCTGGCGTGATGCCGTTCCGACGTCTGCTCGAAGGATCGCCGGCGTCCGCTTCAGCTCGGCGCCCGACCCGGAGTCGCGAGGCATGAACACCCCAGGCACTGGGTCGCGGCCGGTATGCACCAGTGCCGGCTTCGCCTCCCAGAGCGAGGGAAAGAGTCCCCCCACCGGGCTCAGATCCAGCGAGCCATCGTTCCTGATCGCGGTAATCCGAAATCCGATCTCGTCGAGGTGGGCCACAAAGACGACGGTCGGCTCACCCTTGCCCAGTGTGAGCCAAAGGTTGCCTGCGCTGTCGGTCTCCGGCCGCGCCCACCGTGGAAGCAGCTGCTCGACCACCGCGCGCACCGGCCCTTCCATACCGGACACGCCGTAGCTCTCTACCAGGGGCGCGAGCACCGCGACGACCTCCGGCATCCGGCTGACCGTTTGAGCCACGAGCTGCGTAGGGCAGGCGGCCATGACGATGACCAGCCAGGATCTCAATGGTCACCTCCGATCCATGTCAGGAGCGCGTCCCGCAAAGACGCGGCATCTCCCAACCCCACCGTTTCCACCGCGGTTCCACCATAGGTGACCGGGAGTGACCACCGGGTAACTCGGCCCAATGCCGGCCACCGGCCCGATGTAGCGGTGTCAGGTCCCTGCTGGAGACCGACGCCACGAGACCCGGGCCCTCCATCCACGATCAGCGTCTCCTCGAAAGGTCCTTGTGCGTTCGCCAGGGTGCCGAGCCCACGCTCGGACAGCTCCTGTTCGACGGCAAATGCCACCAATACCGGAGGAGCCGGCTTCGCCCGGAGAGTTGGCTCCTGCACCGCCAGCAGCAGGGCAGCACATGCTGTGCGACGCCCTGCGGCCGGAGCCGCAAGCAGCCCGTCGCCGTAACGATGGGGGCGCTTGGCCAGAGTAACCGGTGATAGGACGGCTATGCCCAGTGCAGCCGCTTCCGCCCGCGAGCTCACTCCGACGTCTACGTAGGCATCATCCACCGTGAAGGGTTCATCGGCCGGCTTGCGGCCGCGGGTCAGATGGATGGACCGGACTGCTACCACTCCGGGGACCAGCCCGCGCCTCCCCTGCACCGTGATGCGATGGCCCTCCAGCTGCTGATCGAAAAGCGGCGACACGCGGCCGGGAACTCGTCGGAGCGTGAGATAGCCATCCTGACGGATGGCCCCCACCACGTACCCGGGCTCATCCAAAGGGCAGACGACCAGCCGCTTCCCACTGCCGCCACCGAGTGTCAGCCAGGCGTTCCCGGCCCGATCGCGTGCGGAACCGGGCAAGAGCCGGAGGATGGTGTCTACCAGGGCTCGCTCGTAACCGGTGACAGCCGAGATCGATGCCATGCGGAGGGCCATCTCAGAGAGCTGAGCTTCCCCTTCTCGTTCCGGCCCGGGCAGGCTCTGCCCTGCCGCCGGTAGTGCCCCCGGCAGTAGAAGTGCGGCGCCCAACGCCAAGGCATGGCGCATGCTCAAGGTGACTTCGAAAGGTGAAGTAAGTGAGGTGAACCGCGAGGAAATTGAAAGCGCTGCCATTTCGCAATGACAGCGCTTCGGCGCATGCCGTTACCTAGTGTGCAGTGGTACCACCCGAGATGCCGGTATCCAGGTCGTGCACGTACAGGGCCGCCCCACTCCCGCTGGGGGTTTCGCTCACTACCTCCCGCATGAGGTCCAGTGCCTCGCTCAAGCTTCGGGAGAACGCGTACTCGAGTGCGAGCGGCACGGGTTCCCCGTCTCTGGCCTCTGGGAGGTAGGCGGTAAGGAATCGGTCGACGATGACTGGGTGGATTTCTCGCTGTGCGGGGTGGGGCAAGCCATGGCGGCGTTCGATCTGGGAGAGGAGGCGCTCAGCCACGAAGAGGCGCTCCTGTTCAATGGCGGCAGGAAGCATCACATATATCCTCTACTCGCTTCGCCAGTGCGTCTGGCGCACGACCGGCAAGTGATAGGAGCGGGCAACGCCAGACGCCTCAAAAGCCGCCACTACAGCGGTACTTGTACCAATGCGAAAGTTGGGCAGAAGGCGTAAGAGAAGAAAGACCGAAAGCACGACATGGCCAGGCTCACCTTTCCTGACGCATCGCGGACTGGGGCAGGCGGAGAGCCGGTAGAACCTCCTCGATCTCCTGGCGTTTAGCCTCATACGCGGGCGGGAGCATCAGGCGCGTCCCTAGTTCCGCCGCCGGCTCGTCAATGGTGAAGCCCGGCGCCTCGGTGGCGATCTCGAACAACACTCCACCGGGCTCCCGGAAGTATACCGAGCGGAAATACCCCGGACGACTGAAACCGGACCAGGTTGCCCTCCTCGCCGTCGGCCTCGAATCCCAGGGTGCCTACCAGGAAGTCCGCCGTCCCGGTATCCCCGTCCTCCCACAACGTCGTCCCATGCAGCCCGCGGATGGCGTGCTCTGGCTCAACTGGACCGTCCCCCCAAGGTGGGACTTCGACGGCCCACGGGGTGGCGACCAGCTCCAGCAGCAGTCCGTCCGGGTCGGTGAGCGAAAGCACCTGCTCATCGAAGCGGCGGGCTGGGCCGTTGTACTGGATGTTGTGGCTCAGCAGTCGCTCGATCCAGAACCCCAGCGATGCGGAAGGGATAGCCAGGGCGACGGTGCCGGCCTGGCCGGCGCCTTGCCGGCCTCGGCGGCCGCCGGGCCAGGGGAAGAAGGTGAGGAGCGAGCCAGGGTGCCCCAGCTCATCGCCGTAGTAGAAGTGGTACGTGGCGGGGTCATCGAAGTTCACGGTCAGCTTGACCAAGCGAAGCCCGAGCGCACCCGCATAGAAGTCGAGGTTACGCTGCGGATCGCCGGCGATCGCGGTGACGTGATGAATCCGCACAGAAATCCTCCGGTCTACTTGGGCAGCGACGGGCCGGAGCCCGCCGCAGTCTGTCCGACCGCCTTGGCGATCTGATCGAGGTCGGCGAGGGTCAGCTCCAGGGTTGCGGCCCCGATCCAGCCATCCACCTGATCGGGAGAGCGGGCCCCCACGATCGCTCCGGTGACGCCAGGCCATGCGAGCGTCCAGGCGATCGCGACCGCGCTCACGGTGGTACCGTGTTGCCGGGCAACGGGCCCGAGCGCGTCTCGAAGCGCCAGGTTCCGGCGCACCTTGGGTGGCTTGAAGTCCGGCGAGCGCCGCCGCCAGTCGTCCGCGGAGAGTGATTCGACACGATTCACCGAAAACCGCTCGGTGAGAAGCCCCGATTGCAGCGGACTATATGCGATGACTCCGGTGCCATGCGCGGCACACCAGGGGATCTCCGCCTCCGCAGCCTGCCGCCGGATCAACGACAGCGGGGGCTGCAACGAATCCACGTGCCGAACAGCTTCGCAGCGTTCCAGGAGGTTCACGTCGAAGTTGGAGACGCCAATGGCTCGTACCTTGCCCTCATCCAGCAGCCGGGTCATCGTCTCCCAGGAATCCTCCACCGCGGTTCCGGTCTGATCGGGCCAGTGGAACTGGTAGAGATCGATTCGGTCCATGCCGAGCCGGCGGAGAGACGCCTCACACTCCCTGCGGATCGACTGCGGCTCGAGCGCCTGGCGAGGAGGCGCCTCAGGCTGGCTCTCGTCCCAAACGAGCCCGCACTTGGTGAAGATGTAGGGCCGGCTGGCTGCAGGAACGCCCTCGAGGGCGCGGCGCACGACTTCCTCCGAGTGCCCCAGCCCGTACACGGCTGCGGTGTCGATCCAGTTGATGCCCAGCTCGAGCGCGTGCCGGATGCTGGCGATGGAATCGGCATCGTTCTGGGGACCCCAGCCGAAGGCCCAGCCACCTCCACCGACGGCCCAGGCACCGAAGCCGACGGTGCTCAGATGAAGGTCGCTGTTTCCCAGCCGACGCGTTGGAAGAGTCGCTATCATCTCCATACCTCTACAACCAGAATTGGAGCATGACCCACCTTACAGAATTGGAGCATGGCCCAACTTAAGTCGGTGAGGGCAGACACCGCGGCCTCGACCTCGCCTTCCGGCACCTACGTCCGAAGAATCGGACCGTTTTCCGGAACGATGATGGTCGTCGGCGGCATCATCGGCTCGGGCATCTTCCTCAATCCCGCGCTGGTAGCCGAGCGGGCCCGGACGGCCGAGCTCACGCTGGCGGTCTGGGTCCTGGGAGGTGGCATCGCGCTGCTGGGAGCGCTGGTGTTCGCCGAGCTCGGTGCCCGCCGGCCGGTCGCCGGTGGAGGCTATGTCTATCTGCGTGACGCCTACGGCAGGCTGCCGGCTTTCCTGTATGCGTGGACCCTCTTGCTGGTGATCGCCACCGGAGCCATTGCCGCGGTAGCGGTCACCTTCGCGAGCTATATGGCGGCCCTGCTGGGCTTCGGCCCGGCGGCGCGATTGCCGCTTGCAGTCGGAGCCATAGTGCTGCTGTCGGCGGTCAATTACGTGGGAGTGAAGCCGGGAGCCATTACCCAAAACGTGCTCACGGTTCTGAAGCTCGGTGCGCTCTTGATCCTGATCCTTGCGGGGCTCACGCTGGCTCCGCCACGGCCGCCCTCCGAGCAGCTGGGACCGCTCGCTCCGGGCGGGCTCCTGCTTGCGGTGGGCGCGGCCCTGGTGCCGGTCCTCTTTGCCTTCGGCGGCTGGCAACAGACGAATTTCGTGGCGGAGGAGCTAATCGAGCCGGAGCGAAACCTGCCGCGCGCCCTCGTGGCCGGCGTGAGCATCGTGGTCGCTGTGTATCTGTTCGCAAATCTGGCCTACCTGCGGACACTGGGCATGGCGGGGCTGGCCAGCAGCGGCGCTCCTGCGGCCGATGCCATGGACGCACTGCTCGGCCCACCCGGCCGGCGCCTCATCGCAGCCGGGATCGCCATCTCGACCTTCGGATTCCTGAATCTGGTCATCCTGGTGTCGCCCAGGGTCTATCAGGCAATGGCTCGCGACGGCCTCTTCTTTCCCCGCCTCGCGAAGCTGCATCCCCGTTACCGCACTCCATCGGCCGCCATTGTCTTCCAGGGAGCCTGGGGGATCACCCTCACGCTGACCGGCCGCTACGGAGATCTGCTGGACTACGTGGTCTTTGGAGACTGGATCTTCTTCGCGGCAGTGGCGTCGACCGTGTTCGTGTTTCGGGCGCGGGAGCGGAGCGGACGTGAGCCTTCTACGCTCCGCTTTCGATTGCCTGGCTTTCCCCTGGTCCCCATCGCCTTTGTGCTTGCCGCGCTGTACGTCGTGGTGGGCTCGATCGCCTCCAACCCCGGTAACGCGGTGAAAGGTACCGCCCTCATCCTGCTGGGGGTGCCGGTGTTCCTATTCTGGAAGGGGAAGCGGGTAAGGGGGTAAGCCGGCGCTTACCTCTTCTCGGCCCGCGCCATGACCTCCTCGGCCACGGCTTCTTCAATCAGATACTCCTCCTTGTACATCCGGATCAGCTCGAAAAAGTACGAGATGGCCAGAGGACCGATGAGCAAGCCGAGAAGGCCGAAGTACTGGATGCCGGCGAACGCCCCGATGATGGTGATAAAGGGGTGGATCTGAGCCCAGCGCCGGAACACGACCGGACGGATGACGTTGTCCACGTTGCCGACCACCACCGCGCCCCAGATGGCGAGACCGATGGCCATGCCGTAGCGACCCTCCAGTGCCAGGTGCAACACGCCAGGGGCCCAGACCAGGGCGCTGCCCACCACCGGCAGAATCGCAACGATGACGGTCACGACACCCCAGAAGAGCGCGTTGGGAATGCCTGTCACCCAGAAGGCTAGCCCTACCAGCAAACCCTGAATGGAGGCGGTCAACAGCGTACCGATGAGGGTCGAGATGGTGACCCCACGGAATCGCTCCCGCAGGATCTCGGCATTACGAGCCGAGAAGGGGATGAACGGTCGCACTTGCTTCCAGGCCGCCCCGGGATCCTGGAGGAGGTAATAGAGCCCGAAGAAGGCGATGGTCAGCTGGATTCCAAGACGGGTGGCCGTGCCGATCAGTCCGACCGCGCTGGCGCCGATCCAGCTCACCACGCTCGACCCGAAGGATTCGATCTGGGCACCCACATCGTAGGTGCCGATTCTGAGCTCCCGAAGCCGGGTGAGCAGCGGGCTGCGGATGACCCCCGTCGCCATGTCCTGAGCTTCGTTGGCCACCACCCCCAGGAACGAGAGGCCAGGTCCCACGAGGAGCAGGATTCCAATGAGAACCACGAGGCCGGCAGCCAGCCCCGGCCTCAATCCCAGCCCGAGGAGCCACCGGTAAATCGGGGCGAACATGATGTACAGCACGGGCGCCCCGATGAGACCGGTGCTGAACGGCCAGAGGGCGTAAACCAGACCCAGCCCGAGGACGAAAATCAGGAAGGCAGCGCGGTCCCGCTTGGTATCCAGGAAGGCCATCGGGGAAGTGTAGGGGACCCCGGAATCGGCCGCCAGCGCCGGGGCCGGCTCACCTTGGCCGATGGACGGATGGCTCCTCGCCGGGTGTCGGGCGAAGGTGTATCTTCGGACTCGTGGTCCCTCTGATCCAGCTTCCCGGCGCCATCCTCCTTGCAGGCGGGGCGCTGCTCGCTCTGTCCGTGTTGCTCCTGGCCCTGCTCTGGCGTGAACGCCGGCGGCGGCGCCGGGCTGAGCTCTCCACAGCCGAGATCCAAAGCCAGCTCCAGACGGTAACCGCAACCATGCGCGAAGGGGTCATCACCTACGACATGGAACAGCGGCTTACGTTCGTCAATCCTGCCTTCGAGCGGCTCACGGAGTACCCCGTTGACGACCTCCGGGAGCAGGAGTTCCTCCAGTACATCCACCACGAAGACCGGCCGGCCATCCTGGCCGAGTGGGACCGGCTGGCCCAAGGCAATGCCCTCCGCGACCAGGAGTACCGCGTCATAACACGCAGCGGGCAAGTCCGCTGGTGTTCCAGCTCCTGGGAGCCAATGCGGGATGAAGCCGGGCGCCAGATCGGCTACATGGGGACGGAGTTCGACATCACGGAGCGCAAGCTCGCCGAGGAGGCGATGCGCCTGGACACCGAGCTGTTCCAGGCGGTGCTGGAGGTTGAGCAGGCGGTATCGGCGGCGGGCCTCGACTCCGACACGGTCATGCGCGTCATCGCAGAGCGCAGCCGGGGGCTCACCGGGGCCAGCGGCGCGGTGATCGAGGCGATCGAGGGCGAGGATGTAGTGCCGCTGGTGCATGTGGGGACGGCAGCACCCCGGCTCCAGATGAGCACGAGCCTGTCGGGTCTCTGCGTGCGCACTGGCGAGCTCCAACGCTGCGACGACACGCAGTCGGACTCGCGTGTTCCTGAACAGGCATACCGCGACCTGGGCATCCGTTCCATCCTGGTCGTGCCGCTACAAGACGAACACCGTACACTGGGCGTGCTCAAGGTGGTCTCACCTGAAGCGTACGCTTTCACCGAAAGGGACGCCAAGGCGCTCCGGCTGCTGGGTGGTCTCATGGGAGCGGCGCTGGGTCATGCCGCCGCCTTCGAAGGACGACAGACACGGCTGGAGGAACGAACCCAGGCACTTCAGGAAAGCGAGCAGCGGTTCAAGCAACTGGTGGATGTAGCCCAGGAAGGCATCTGGGTGGCCGACGACCGTGGCGTCATCACCTATGTCAATCAGCGTATGGCCGACCTCCTGGGTTATGTCAACGGCAGCCTTCTCGGACGGCCGGTCTTCGACTTCCTCGAGCCCGACTCCCGCGCCGGAGCTCAGCGTACCCTGGGTCGCCGGGTATCCCCGCCGGGACAGAGCCAGGACCTGCGCTTCCGGCGGCGCGACGGCACCCAGCTCTGGGGACTGGTCTCCTCGAGCCCGATCCTGGGCAAGGATGGCGCCCTGGTCGGCACCGTCGGCATGGTCACCGACATCACCGAGCGAAAGCGGACCGAGGAGCAGCTCCGTCGCTCGGCTGACCGACTCGCCATGCTGCACGACATGGATCAGGCGATCCTGGCGGCGCAATCGCCGGCGGAGGTTGGCCGTGCAGCCCTGGGCCGGATGCGCCGGATGGTTCCCTGCCAGCGGTGCACGGTGGTCCTCTTCGATTTCGATCGGGGCCAGGCGGAGCTGATCGCCGGGTATTCGGCTGGAGTACAACTGGCCGCGACGCCGTTGCCGATGGCGGAGTTTTCCCCGGCGGAGGTCCTCCAGCGCGGCTCAGTACGCTACATCGAGGATATTGCCGCCATAGAAGATCCGTCTCCCATGCTCCGTCAGCTCCTCGCTGACGGGATGCGGTCCCTTCTATCCTCCCCGCTCATGGTGGAGGGCGAGGTGATCGGAGAGATCGACCTCGCCGCATCGGCTCCCGCGGCCTTCGATGCCGAACACCGAGATATCGCACTCGAGGTGGCAACTCCACTGGCCATCGCCATTCAGCACGCCCGTCTCCGACAGGAAGTCTCTCGCCAGACCGGCGAGCTGGAACGCAAGCTGGCGGATCGGAACGCTACCCTCCGGGCCGCGACTGCAGAGGTCGAGACTCTGCTCTATTCGGTGTCTCACGACCTGCGAGCGCCGCTCAGGCACCTGATCGGCTTCTCTCGAATGCTCCTTGACGATTACGGGAGAGACCTCGACCCGGGTGCGCGGCACTATGCCGAGCGTATACACGAGGCCGCCGACCAGATGGCAACACTGACCGACGACCTGGTTGGCCTCGCACGCATCGGACGGCAGGATTTGCTTCGCCGGGATGTCGCACTGACTACACTAGTCGAGGATGTCGTGGATCAGCTGAGTTCATCCACCGACGGACGGGTCATCGACTGGCAGATCGAGGAGCTTCCGACCGTGGAATGCGATCCCGGTCTGGCCAAGATCGCAATTACCCACTTGCTCGCCAACGCCGTCAAATTTACCCGGCCACGCGAGCGAGCCACCATTCGCATCCATCCGGTCGAGGCCGAGGGACAGGTTGGGCTCGGCGTCGAGGATAACGGCGTGGGGTTCAAGATGAGCTACGCCGGCAAGCTCTTCGGCATGTTTCAGCGGCTGCACCGCCCCGATGAGTTCGAGGGGAACGGGGCGGGTCTTGCTATCGTCCAGCGCATCGTGCACAAGCACGGCGGGCGGGTGTGGGCAGAATCAGAGCCGGATGTCGGGGCGACGTTTTATCTGACGCTGGGGGCAGCGGGTAAGCAGGTAAGCGGGGAAGCGGGGAAGCCACATACTGACGATGGCCGCGAGCTCTCGTGAGTCCACAACCTACCCGCCTACCCGCCTACCCGCCTGCGACTGACATCCTCCTGGTCGAGGACAACCCGCTGGAGGTCGAGCTTACGCTCCGGCCGTTGCAGGAGCTGGACCCAACCAGCCACATCGAGGTCGCTCGCGACGGTGAGGAGGCGCTGGACTTCCTGCTCGGACGTGGAGCGTTCCGGCATCGACTCGCCGCCCCACTTCCCCGTCTCGTGTTGCTCGATCTGAAGCTGCCCAAGCTCGACGGCATCGACGTGCTCCGTGCGGTACGAGGGAACTCCCGCACCTGCATGATCCCCGTGGTCGTGCTCACCTCCTCGACCGACCCGCGTCAGCTGGCGCAGTGTTATCAGCTTGGAGCTAACAGCTGCATTCAGAAACCGGTGCGCCACGATGAGTTCTGGGGTGCCATCCAGACACTGGGACGCTACTGGCTGAACTTCAACGAGTCTCCGCCCACGGCCGCCGCACCCGTGAGCTGAGAGGGCCTTTCCTGCAACTTTTGGCGCCCGTGAAGCGTCTATGAAAAACGAAACCCCCTTCTCATTTGAGGTTGTTGTGCGGTCAAGACTCTTTCCCCTGGCTATGGCCGCGGCGATCTGCGCCCCTGCCCTGCTTCACGCGCAGGCTCCCGGCATCCCGGCGCGGGCCCGGATCGAAATCCCCTACCAGCGGTTCGTGCTGCCCAATGGACTGACGCTGATCGTCCATGAGGACCACAAGGCTCCAATCGTGGCTGTGAACGTCTGGTATCACGTGGGCTCCAAGAACGAGAAGCCTGGCCGCACCGGCTTTGCTCATCTGTTCGAGCACCTGATGTTCAACGGCACCGAGAACTACGATAAGGACTTCTTCGGCCCGCTCGAGCAAGCTGGTGCTACCGACATGAACGGGACCACCAACGAGGATCGCACCAACTACTTCCAGAATGTTCCGACCAACGCCGTCGACCTCGCTCTGTGGATGGAGTCAGATCGAATGGGTCACCTCACCGGCGCTATCAGCCAGCCGAAGCTGGATGAGCAGCGCGGCGTGGTGCAGAACGAGAAGCGCCAGGGAGAGAACGAGCCATACGGAAAAGTCTGGGACTTTCTGACCCCGAAGCTCTACCTGTCGAACCATCCATATTCCTGGACCACGATCGGCTCGATGGAGGACCTGGACGCGGCCAAGCTGGACGACGTGAAGGATTGGTTCCGGACCTACTACGGTGCCGCCAACGCCGTCGTCGTCGTGGCCGGTGACATCGACGCCCAGACCGCCAAGCAGAAGGTCGAGAAATACTTCGGCGACATCCCGGCCGGGCCGCCGGTCGCGCGGCAGCAGGCATGGGTGGCCGGACGCACCGGCAGCCAGCGCGGGATCATGCAGGACCGGGTTCCCCAGGCCCGGATCTACAAGGTCTGGAATATCCCGGGCTGGAGCACCGCAGACGCGGACTATCTCACCCTGGTTAGCGACGTCCTGAGCAGCGGCAAGTCATCCCGGCTCTACAAGCGGTTGGTCTACGACGAGCAAATCGCCACCGACGTTTCCGCCAGCCTGGATCTCCGTGAGATTGGCGGCCTGTTCTCCATCGAGGCAACGGCCCGCCCCGGCATCGATCTCGGCCGGGTGGAGAGGGCGGTGGACGAAGAGCTGACCCGATTTCTGGTCGGGGGTCCTACGCCGGTGGAGCTGCGCAGGGTAAAGACTCAGTACCGGGCGGCGTTTGTCCGGGGCGTGGAGAGGATCGGTGGCTTCGGTGGCAAGTCGGACGTGCTCGCGCAGGGAGAAGTCTTCGCCGGACGCCCCGACTTCTACAAAGTTCGGGTGGACCGGGTCGAGCGGGCTTCCCAGGCGCAGATCCTGAGCTCGGCCAAGCGCTGGCTGAGCGATGGCGTCTACAACCTCGAGGTCCACCCCTACCCCGAATTTCAGGCCGCGCAGAGCGGAGCGGACCGATCCCGGCTGCCTGAGACCGGCACTCCTCCAGCGGCGAAGTTTCCGGAGCTGGAGCGGGCCACGCTGTCGAACGGTCTGAAGATCGTCCTGGCGCGGCGGGCCGCCATTCCGCAGGTGCGCTTTGACCTGCTGCTGGATGCGGGGTTTGCGTCCGATCAGTCCGCCATTCCGGGGACCGCCAGCCTGGCCATGGCCATGCTGGACGAGGGGACCGCACGCCGCACCTCGATTCAGATCAGCGATCAGCTGGCGCAGCTGGGGGCCAACTTAGGCACCGGCTCCAAGCTCGACGTGTCCACCGTATCACTGGAAGCGCTCAAGGAGAACCTCGACGCCTCTCTCGACATCTACGCAGACGCAATCCTCAATCCAGCGTTTCCCCGCGCCGATTTCGAGCGGCTGAAGAAGCAACGACTGGCCCAGATCCAGCAGGAGAAGGCCGACCCGATCGGTCTGGCGCTGCGCGTCTTTCCCGTATTGCTCTACGGGCCAGACCATGCCTATGCCAACCCGTGGACCGGCTCGGGGACCGAGGAGTCCACGGCCAGGATCAAACGGGAAGACTTGATCCGCTTTCATCAGACCTGGTTCAAGCCCAACCACGCGACCCTCATCATCGTGGGCGCTACCACCATGGCGGAGATCAGACCCAGGCTCGAGCGGCTGTTCGCATCCTGGAGGCCGGGAGACGTCCCGGTCAAGAACATCGCCACGGTAGGTCAGCAGCAACGGCCGGTGGTCTACCTGATCGATCGGCCCGGATCGTTGCAGTCAATCGTCATCGCCGGCCACGTCGCCCCTCCCAAGGCCAACCCGAAGGAGGTCACGATCGAGACCATGAACAGTGTGCTCGGCGGAGACTTCAGCTCCCGGGTCAACATGAACCTCAGGGAGGACAAGCATTGGTCCTACGGTGCCTTTACTTTCTTTCGTGACGCGCGCGGCCAGCGCCCGTTCGTGGCGTACGCGCCAGTGCAGACCGATAAGACCAAGGAAGCGGTGGTAGAACTGGACAAAGAGCTGCGGGGTATCGTGAAGGACCGGCCCATCCAGCCGGCCGAGCTCTCGCGAGCCCAGGCATCGCTCACGCTGACCCTGCCGGGATCGTGGGAGACCATGTCTGCACTGGCGGGCTCAATAGGGAACATCGTGACCTTCGGCCTGGACGATCGCTACTATGACAGCTTTGCGGACCAGGTCCGGGCCCAGACCGTAGAGAGCGTGACGGCGATAGCAGGCGAGGTAGTACACCCCGATCAGCTGGTCTGGGTAGTCGTGGGCGACCGCTCCAAGATCGAACCGGGTCTCCGCGAGCTGAAGCTCGGCGAGATCAAACTGATCGACACCGATGGGAAGCCGGTGAGCTAGAGTTTGACAGCGTGAACGGTGAACCGTGAACGGTGAACCGGAGTTCCTGGTCACGAGCCCGTTTACCGTTTACCGTTTACCGTTTACTTCACTGGGAGACATAGATGCCAACGAGCAATGCAACCGCAGTATGGGAGGGAGGGCTGAAGACCGGCCGGGGCCACTTCAAGGCCGGCTCGGCATCCTTCGAGGGAGACTACTCCTTCCCCACCCGGTTCGAGGGGGCGCGGGGAACCAATCCGGAGGAGCTGATCGCAGCGGCCCACGCGGCCTGCCTGAGCATGGCGCTGTCCGCCGGTCTGGAGAAGGGAGGCACCCCCGCCACCCGCATCAGCACCAAAGCGTCGTGCACCATCGACAAGGTCGGAGACGGATTCAAGATCACCAAAATGCGCCTGGAGGTCCGTGGCAAGGTTCCTGACCTGGACCAGGCTGGATTCGCGAAGGCCGCGGAGGCGGCCAAGAAGGGATGCCCGGTGTCGGGCGCGCTGCAGGGAAACGTTCAGCTCGACATGGACGCGAAGCTCGAATAGACCGATTCGAGCTACGCGGCCGACAGCTTCCTGCCCATGACGAAATAGCCATGGGCCATCTTCGCTAACCGCTCCTGGACCTCGTGGTCCTTGAGCTTGCCGTGCTCGTCGAAGGCCTGCTGCCCCTGCGCCAACGCGAACATACCCGGGTACAGGGTGACACCGAGGCCCTCCAGGGGGATGCGCAGTGCCCAGAGTCCCCGGATCCCACCCACCAGAGAGGTGGATGCCGCCAGCAAGACGCCATGCTTGCCCGCCAGCGGCATGGGCTTCATGCGCGACACCCAGTCGATGGCATTCTTGAGCGTTCCCGGCATGGAATAGTTGTACTCCGGCGACGCGATCATTAGGCCGTCGGCGGATCCTATCCTCCGGGCCATCTCCTGGGCACCGCTGGGGAATCCGGACGACACCTGCAGGTCGGCATCGTACAGCGGCATATCGAACTCATGGAAATCGGCCAGGTCCATCTCAATGCCGGAATCACGCGCGAGATCGGCGGCAACCCGAATGAGTTTCCGGTTGAGCGAGTCTCGCCGGAGGGACGCGGCAAAGGCGAGTAACTTCATGGAGCCCGGAAGCGCCTCAGTCAGACGTGATGGTGTATCGGATCAGGACCCCCTCGACAAACTCGGCGGTGATCCGGCCGCTCCGGGTGGCATACTCCCTGGTCTGGACTCTCAGCGTTCCTTCCTTCCGCTCGGCCGTCTTCACCGGGGTCCCGAGTAGCGCGTCGGCCTCCTGGAGCAGCATGCCCTTGTGAGGCAGACCAGTCGACGTCCGGGGTGCATTGGATATCTGCCAGGGGCCAGTCGCCGTCGCGGTGTCGGCGCGTGCCGCCGGCCTGGCGGTCTGCTGGCGAAGGTCTCCAAAGTCCATGTACTGAGCCAGTGCGGACATCACGGCGTCCGGGGTAAGAGCGCTGCTGGAAAGCTGGTCCTGATACCGGATGTTGAAGCGTGATCCGCCCTCTAGGCGCCGCTGCCTGACGTTCTCCTTCCGGTGCTCCTCCGCTTCCGCCACGGCAGCGCGGTTGCGGGCATCCTCTCGCTCCCGATCGCGCTTCAAGTCATCGAGCTGCTCTCGCATCGCCCGCTTCCTGCCGGGATCGGTTTCCCGCCTGAGCTCGGCTTCCAGATTTTTTTCCCGCGTGGTCTTGGGCGCCGCTTCGGTGTTGATGTTAGTCGACGTCTCGTCGCCCATAGTGCCGTAGCCGCCGCCATCGAGCTGAAACTCGATGTGCTTCGATTTGACCTTTACTTTGGTCACCATGGCAGTCTCGCCCGATCTCAGCGCCGTGCCATACTTCTTGAGACGGCTGGCGTACCTGGGGTAGTCGAGAGGCTTGGCGGTGCCGGGATAGACGTCCACCCCTTCCTCAGTGCCCGGCATCGCCTGCTTGACGGTGACGGTTCGGCCTTCGAAGTAGTCCCTGAGTGCGGGCTCCGACTGGGCGGCGAGGGGGAGCGCCCCTACCGAGAGGGCGACAATGGGGGCGAGCCAGTTCAGCATGATTCATCCTCCGCTACTGGGCAACATCTTGACGGATCAGTATGAATACTGTATACAGAATACAACGTGAACCTGTGAGCGTGCCAATTATCGAACGTACGCCGTTGCGCGATGAGGTCTACCGTCAGCTCCTGGACCGGATCTCCCGGGGTGACCTCCCCCCGGGGGCCCGCGTCCGGGACACTCAAATGGCCGGCCAGCTTGGGGTTAGCCGGACCCCGGTTCGCGAGGCACTGCTCCGGTTGGCTCGCGAAGGCGTGCTGGACGCCGACATGGGACGGGGATTCAGCGTCCGGGCCCTCGATGCGACAGAGATGCGTGAGATCGGGGCTGTTCTCTCCAAGCTCGAAGGACTCGCTCTGGAGCTCTCGGGCGACATCCCCGCCGACCGGCTGATCGAGCTGGGAGAGATCGACCGCGAGCTTAACGGGATCCGCGGCGATCCGGACCGATGCATCGACCTCGACGAACAATGGCACCATACCCTGCTCCAGGCCTGCCCCAACCAGCGTCTTCTCTCCATGATTTCTACTCTCTGGCAGGTTCCCCGCCGCTACATGCGGGCTTACCTGCGCGACGCCGGCCGGGTGAGCCTCTCGACCCAGCATCACGCCCGGATCATCGAGGCGCTGAGACGGGGCGACCGGGACACGGCCGACCGGCGCTTCAGTCACCACTGGCAGCGTGGCATCGAAGAGCTGGAAGCATGGATCGCACGATGACCGCCACGCTTTCCCAGGATCTGGCTCGCTGGCGCTCGGAGACATCGGGCTGCAACGACCTGGTTCACCTCAACAACGCCGGAGCGGCGCTCGTCCCCCGGCCGGTGCGCGATGCAATCCTCGGGCACCTCGCCCTCGAGGAAAAGCTGGGCGGCTACGAGGCAGCCGATGCTCAGGTCGCGCCCATCCGGCAAGTGTACGCCGACGTCGCCCGGCTGATCGGAGCCAACGCGCGCAACCTAGCCCTGGTACAGAACTCGACGGTTGCCTTCGCCCAGGCGGTCAGCGCCTTCGACCTCGGCTCCGGCGATGTCATCGTCACCAGCCGGTCGGACTACGCCTCCAACCAGATTATGTACCTCTCGCTCGCCCGCCGTCGAGGTGTGGAGGTCGTGCGCGCCCCCGATGCTCCCGAGGGAGGCGTAGATCCGGAGGCAGTTCGCGAGCTCGTGGCCCGGCGGCGCCCGGCGCTCGTGGCGCTCACCTGGATTCCCACCAATTCCGGCCTGGTGCAGCCGGTCGAGGCCGTGGGGCGGATCTGCCGCGAGGCCGACGTGCCCTACCTCATTGACGGCTGTCAGGCCGTAGGCCAGATGCCCCTCGACGTGGGGCGGCTCCACTGCGACTATCTGTCAGCCACGGCCCGGAAGTTCCTCCGCGGTCCTCGAGGACTCGGCTTCCTCTATGCCTCTGATCGAATGCTGGAGGCCGGAGCCCATCCACTCCTGGTGGACATGCACGGCGCCACCTGGACCAACGCCGACACCTTCGAGCTCACCCCGGACGCGCAGCGGTTTGAGACCTGGGAGTTCGCCCATGCCCTGGTGCTCGGACTCGGCGCCGCGGCACGATACGCGCTCGAGGTCGGGCTCGATACCGCGCGTGATCGGGCGCGGGAGCTGGCCGAGTACGCGCGAAGGCGCCTGGCTGCCGTGCCTGGTGTACGAGTCCTCGACCGGGGGCCCGAGCTCAGCGCCATCGTGACGGTCGCGGTGGCAGGACGGAACACGGCAGACATCAAGCTCGAGCTTCGCCGCCGGGGCATTAACACCAGCTCACCCCAGCGGGAGGATGCCGTGATCGACATGGACGAGAAGCGGACGGAATCAGCCCTGCGGATCTCTCCGCACTACTACAACACGCGGGAAGAGGTCGAAACAGCCGTATCGGCACTGGAGGAAATCCTCCGGGGCTGATGTCGAGCTTTGCCCCCCTCGCTTCGCTCGGGGTGACACCCTGCCCTGATTCGCTCGTACCGCCCTACCGCCCTACCGCCGTTCCGCCCTCTCGCAGCACCGGCTCCAGCACCCGCCACACCGTCTCCGCAATCACCCGCTGTCCCTCGGCCGTGGGATGAATTCCGTCCGCCTGGTTGAGCCGGGGAACACCGCCTACGCCCTCGAGTAGAAAGGGAACCAGCGCGGCCCCGTTTCGGCCGGCGACCTCAGGGTAAACCGCCTGGAAGCGTTCGGTGTACGCTCG
>JBDTUV010000009.1:0-18819 GCA_040007575.1 Gemmatimonadales bacterium | reverse complement strand
TTGAAGCCGGTCCCTACCAGGAGCAGCCACATGAACGGCCGGGCGATCCCACCCAGCAATCGGCCTCTCTGGCGCGTGGTGCGCGTCAGGTCTCTCGCGACGATGCCGTACAGGGCGCTCAGCGAACTCATGTCGCCTCCGATCTCTGGGTGAGCGCGAAGTAGACGTCCTCCAGCGTCGCGGGGCGCAACGCGAACCGCTTGATGCCTGGTGCTGAGCCGGCCAGCTCGACGACTGCCTCGCGTGACCCCGTGAGTCCGACGCGAAACCCTCGCTCCGTCATTACGCTGCTCTCCACCGCGCCGAGCCCACGAAGTGCCTTGGCCAGGCGCTCGGCACCGGACCCCTCGATCTCGGCCACCTCCAGACCGACCGTCTCCCGGAGAGCGGCCGGCATGTCATTGGCCACCACCCGGCCGCACGATAGCAGCACGACCCGGTCGGACGACTCCGCCTCCGCCAGATAGTGAGTCGAGAACAAGACCGTGGTTCCCCGGCCGCGACGCTGGCTCTCGAGCAGCGCCCACACCCGCTCGCGATGCTCCGGATCGAGGCCCACCGTTGGCTCATCGAGAATGAGAAGATCTGGCTGGTGTAGAGAGGCGCGGGTGATGTCGAGCAGCCGGCGCCAGCCACCGGAGAGCTGTCCCGCAGGCGTCGCCGCGTGGTCCGCGAGCCCGGTTCGCTCCATACCCTCCGTAACCGCCTGGCGGGCAGCTCGGCCGCCGAGGCCGGCCAGACGCGCGGCGAAGCGAAGATTCTCCGAGACTGTGAGCAGGTTATCTACGCTGATCTCCTGGAACACGAGACCCAGCCGCTGCCGCACGGCGCGGCGCTCTCTCGCGGTGTCGTGGCCGAAGATTCGAGCGCTACCCCGTGTGGGGGCGAGGAGGGTGGCGAGAAGAAGCATTGCGGTGGTCTTGCCGGCGCCGTTGGGGCCCAGGAGCCCAACCAATGCACCCGGTGCCACCTGGAGGTCGAGGGCGTCGAGCGCTCGTGTCTTCCCGTAGTCGCGTCCCAGCCCCTGTGTCTCTATGGCGAGCGGAGTCCCGCTCACGCCCGCACGGGCTCGCCTGCGACGTAACGGTATTGGAACTCATCCATCGGCACGGGCGCCTCGGCGAGCGCCTCGTCGATGATGCGGCGCAGCGGGGTCAGGCTGCACACCGGGTCGGTATTGGTTGCGTCTCCGGTGAGCGCAAATGCCTGGCACCGGCACCCGCCGAAGTCCACCGCCTTCCGTGGGCAGCTCCGGCAGGGCTCCTTCATCCAACTGTCGCCCCGGAACGCCTGAAAGGCCTCCGACTCCCGCCAGATCCAGTCGAGGGAATGGCTCTGCACGTTGTCGAACGTGAGCGTCGTGATCTGGGTGGCTCCGTGGCAGGGGAGCGCCATGCCGTTGGGAGTGATGACGAGATAGAGCTTGCCCCACCCGCCGTAACACGCCTTGGGGTACGCCTCGTAATAGTCCGGCAGGACATAGGTGATCTGCATCCGTCCACGATATTGCTGGATGGCTCGCTCGGCGATCTCACGCGAGCGCTCGACCTGCTCGCGTGTAGGCATGAGCGCCGCGCGATTCTGAAGCCCCCACCCGTAATACTGCGTGTTGGCGAGCTCGATGCGGTCGGCTCCGAGATCGGCCGCCATATCGATGATCTCACCGATGCGGTCGAGGTTGGACCGGTGCAACACCACGTTGACGGTAAAGGCAAAGCCGAGCTCCCGGACGATGGCCGCCGCCGCCTGCTTGTGCTTGACCGAGCGCACCCCGGCAATTCGCTCCGCCACCTCCGGGTCCGAATCCTGGATGGAGATCTGAATGTGCTCGAGGCCGGCCTCCTTGAGCCGCTCGGCCCGGACGCGCGTCAAGCCCAGACCCGACGTTACCAGGGTCGAATAGAGGCCCTCGCGCCGGGCGTGAGCGGCAAGCTCCTCGAGGTCCTTCCGCAGCAGCGGCTCACCGCCCGACAGGCCAAGCTGCAGCACGCCGAGCTCCCGAGCCTGGGTAAACACCCTCTTCCAGTCGTCAGTCGTGAGCTCGCTCTCGGCCCGGATCAGATCGAGCGGATTGGAGCAGTAGGGGCAATGCAGCGGACAACGATGCGTCAGCTCTGCCAGCAGTGTGGTTGGGATGTCACCCGGCACGAATCAGCTCCCGTTCTGCCATCAGAGAGAGGTACTCGGTCACATCGCTGCTCACGTCCGCGTGATAGCGCTCGGACAAGATCTTCACGATCTGCTCGACGGTGTTACTGCCGTTACAGAGCTCGAGGATTGCGGCGCCGGTGTCATTCAGCAGCACCGCCCCTTCGGGATAAAGCAGTACCGGACGCTGCCGGACGGGATCGAAATGCAGGCGGGTCATCCGCCAGAGCTTCGGGGTGGAGTCGGGAGTCAGGAGTCTGGAGTCGGGAGCCACTGTCATGCCCCGCGGTACCCGTTGTGAATCGTGTCGATCATGACCCAGAGCATCTCCAGCTTGAACGCCAGGGCCTCGAATGCCCGCCGCTGGGTTTCCACCGTGGTGCAGTGCAGCTGCACCAATCTGAGACCCTGTTGGCTGTCACGTGGTGCCTGGACCAGCCGGCTCTGGAAGTACTCCAGCGCTCCGGGCCTGATCCAGGGGTAGTGCTCCGGGAATGCCGCGATGCGCTTCCGCATGAGGTCGGGGGCAAACAGCTCGGTCAGCGAGGAGGCCACGGCCTCGATCCACGGCTTGGTCTTGCAGAACGTGACGTAGGATTCGGCCGCCAGCCGGACACCCGGGAGGACGTGCCGCTCATCCTCCATTTCCTCGCGCGGGACGCCGAGCGCCTCGCCCAGCCGGATCCACATCTCGATTCCGCCGGTTCCCGATGTGGTGCCGTCGTGATCTATGATGCGCTGCATCCACTCCCGCCTCACCTCGGGGTCGGGGCAGTTCGAGATGATTGCGGCGTCCTTCCGGGGAATCGCTCGCTGGTAGGCCAGCCGGTTCGCGACCCAGCCTTGAAGCTGCGCGGGCGTGAGCCGGCCCTCATGCATCAGCTGGTGAAATGGATGCCGGGCGTAGTATGACGTGCTGAAGGAGCGGAGCCCCTCGGCCAACGCGTCGGGATCGAGCGGACGCTGCAAGACAGGGATCGCCGGAGGTGGCGGGGCTGCCAGGGACGAGGCGCTGAGAGTGGCTGTCATGGTCGTCAGATCGAGAAGCTCATGCCGTCGTGGCCCACCGCAATCCCGGCCCGCTCGACTTGCTCGCGTTCGGGCGAGCCCTCCAGAAGCATCGGATTGGTGTTGTTGATGTGAGTATACACCTTGGTCGGCCGCGACAGCCCGGCCAGCTGAGAAAGACTTCCGCCTGGCCCCGAGATGGGTTGGTGATCCATTTCGCGGGCGCGCCGGTCACCGATCCCGAGCGAGATCAACTCATCATCGGTCCAAAAGGTCCCGTCGAACAGCAGCAGATCGGTCTCCCCCAGGCGCTCGAGTAGCGGGAGGTCCAACTCGCCGCACCCGGGGACGTAGGCGCAGGTGCCGCCGCTGACCTCCTCGTGCAGGATCAGCCCGACCGTGTGCCCCGCACCGTGCTCGGCGGCAAAGCGAGGCGGCCCTGCCGGGACCTCGAATGGCAAAACCGAGATGCCACTCGCCTTTCCGTCCCGGTAGCGGAGGGGTACCTGTGTCTCCAGCTCCATCTCAGTGACATCCACCTGGGCGAAGGCCTGGGTGACTGGCAGAATTCGCGAGTCCTGCTCCAAGATCCGTCGGACCGTGCGGGTGGCGTAGAGCTGGAGGTGACGGGCTTCCCGTAGAAGGACGATGCCCAGAGTGTGGTCCAGCTCGGCGTCGGTTACCACGATGCCCGCGACAGCCACGTGGCGGATTCGGGTGGGACTCGGGCCGGGGAGGCAGTCCAGCTGTTCACGCACATCGGGCGAGGCATTCAGGAGAAACCAGCGCTCCCCGTCGACGCTTACGGCAGCCGAGGATTGGCTCCGCCTCGAGGCCCGGTGAGGGGCGGATCGAGCCGTTCGGCAAGTAGGGCACCAGCAGTTCCACTGCGGAAAGCCACCACCGGCGGCGGTACCAAGCAAGACGACATGCACGTTGAACAGCCGAAGGGCCCGCTTTCGCGAGCCCTTGGTCTCAGCTCTGGTTAGAGCGTTGCGACGTAAGCAGTGACTTCCATCGTGACCGCTACGACTTCTGCTTCGGGTTTGGTCCAAGACATGTGGTTCGCTCCGCATGGTAGGTGGAACAATGAGCTACGTGGGTGCCTTCACCCAGTCGGACCCTTAGGCGACCCGACCACGCCCGGGGTAAAGCAGGCGGCGTGCCATTTTCAGGCTGGAGCGGATCTTCTTTTCGTAACGTATTGCTGGGAATTGCTTTAGACTGGTTCAACAGGGGCGCTGGCTAGGATTATTCAGGAAGCCATCAATGGGGCATCCCAACCAAATCGGGTCTTCTCACCCAGCCCGTATACCGAACTTCTTCAGCCGGTAGCGCAACGTGTCCCGGCTGATCCCCAGGCGCTGAGCCGCCCTGGTCTGGTTGCCACCGGCTTCGCGCATTGCTCGCTCGATCATGGAGCGCTCCACCTGCGTGAGGTCACCGCTCTCGAGGGGCAGGCCGGGACCGCTGTTGGCGGCTTCAGGCGAGGTGCGACCCTGGTCGTCCGATCGAGCCGTTAGCCCGGCACCCTCCGCCGTCACCCGCATCGGGGCCGCAACCGAGAGGTGCTCGACGTTGAGCGTCGTGCCCCGGCTCCAGAGCACCGCCCGCTCGATGACGTGGCTCAGCTCCCGTACGTTGCCGGGCCAGGGATAGGACAGGAGTACTTCCCGGGCACTGGCATCGATCCGGCGCACGTCCTTGCCATACTTGCTGCTGAACCGCCGGAGGAAATGTTCGGCCAGGGTCAGAGCATCTTCTCCCCGCTCCCGCAGGGGCGGAAGGTGCAGCAGGATCACCGCGAGACGGAAATACAGGTCGCTGCGGAACCGGTTGCGTTGCACCTCGGACTCGAGGTTCCGGTTGGTGGCGGCCAGGATCCGTACGTTGATCTTCCGGTCTCGGATGCCGCCCACCCGCCTCACCGTGCGCTCCTCGATGGCTCGCAGCAGCTTCCCCTGCAGCGACAGCTCGAGATCACCCACCTCGTCCAGGAAGAGGAAGCCGCCCTCCGCGGCCTCGAACAGTCCGATCTTGGATTCCTTGGCATCGGTGAAGGCCCCGCGCTCGTATCCGAAGAGCTCAGCCTCCATGAGATTGGCCGGCAGGGCGGTGCAGTTCACATCGATGAACGGCCGGCCCGCGCGAGGGCCCGAGTTGTGAAGGGTGCGGGCCACCAGTCCCTTACCGGTCCCCGTTTCGCCCGTGATGAGCACCGGAGGCGTTTCGTCCAGGGCGGCAATCTGCCGGACCTGGTCCATGACCGCCGTCAGCGCGGGCGAGCTCCCCAGGATTCCGGCGAAGGGCAGCTCGCTCGCGGCCCGGCTTCGATAGTAGGAGAGCTCCTGTTTCATCAGAGCGTTTTCCCGGGCGCGGTCGGCGAGTAGCTTCAGCTCCTCCAGATCCACCGGCTTCTTCATGTAATCGAACGCGCCGAGCTTGACTGCTTCGACCGCGCCCTCGATGGTGCCGTGGGCGGTCATGATGATGACCGGGATGGAGGGGTCGAAATCGCGAATCCATTTCAGCAGCTCGATCCCGCTCATGCCCGGAAGGCGCACATCGGCAAACACCACGTCGGGCCGGAGGCTCTCGACCAGCTCCTTGGCCTTTTCCGCGTCGCTGGCCACCTCCGCCTCGTATCCAGCCTCCGCAAGGAAGGTCTTGACCGCCCGAGCCAGCGTGCGCTCATCGTCCACTATGAGCACGGTCGAACCGCTCATGACGGCACTCCCACGGCAGCGGGGGCCGCGGCTGGAAGCCGCACCCGGACCGTGGTGGCTCCGGGGCGGCTGGTGATCTCCAGCCGCCCGCCGTTCTGCTCGACGTATCGCTTCGCGATCGCCAGGCCGAGTCCGGTGCCATCGGCGCGGGTGGTGAAGAATGGCTCGCAGACTGACGGAAGAACGTTGGCTGCTATCCCGGAGCCGGTATCGGATATTTCGATGGCGACTTCGCTACCGGTTCCGGCTTCGTTCAGAGTGGCACCGATGCGCAGCCGGCCACCGGACGGCATGGCATTGAGCGCGTTGGAGACCAGTTCCACCAGAACCTGCTCCACCTGCATGGGGTCTACCCGCACCTCCGGCAGATTGGATGGTATGTCCAGCTCCACCTGCACTCCCCGTTCCCGGAGCTGCTCGGAAAAGGTGGGCATCAGTCCCTCGACCAGCCGGGAAACGCTCTCGGCCGTTGGCCGGAAGGGCGCGGGCCGGGAGAAGCTCAGCAGGTGGCTGATGCGGCGGTCGAGGCGGTCCACCTCCTCGATGATCGCGTCCAGGTGCTCGCTCGACGAGGGGGAGTCGGGGTGATGGCGCACCACCTGCGCTGCTGCCCGGAGGCTCGCCAGTGGGTTTCGAAGCCCGTGCGCTACTGCTGCCGCCATCTCCCCAATGGACGCGAGCTTCTCGGACTGAATCAGCTGCGCCTGGGTGCGCTCGAGCTGAGAGATCTTAGCCTCGAGCTCGCCGTTGAGCCGGACCATGTCGGATCGTGACTGCCTCAAGTTGTCAGTCATGCCGGCGAAGGCTCGCGCCAGCTCGCCGATCTCGTCCTTCGAGCTGGGACTGATCGGGTGCTCGAGATTACCGGTGCCGACGACAGCCATCGCTCCGGTGAGCTCGCTGACCGGTCGGGCCAGACTGCGGGAGATGAGCCAGGACCCCAGCAGCCCAGCCCCCAAGGTGAGGACCACGATCAAGAGGAGCACGCGCTCCTGGCCAGCGAGGATTTCTTCCAGGCGGGCGTAAGCACCCCGGACACTGGATTCCCGTGCCCGGCGGTAGATGTCCCGGTTGAGCTGGGTGAGGGCGGGTTGCAGGCGGCCCTTGAGCTCCTGCTGGGCCATGGTATACGCTGCCTGCTTCTGACCCGAATCGTACAGCCGGAAAATGCCGGCGGCGGCAGTCTGAATCTGTTGCTGGATCGCGCGAACGCTTTCGGCAAGCCCCATCTCTTCCGGCCGAAGTTCTCGGGCCCAACGCTGCTGCCAGTAGTCCACGACCTGTCCTGCCAGCTGAAACTCCTTCTTGGCGGTGGGGTCCATTCCGCTCAGGTAGCGCCAGATGATCTCGCTCTGATCGAACATGGCGGTTTCCAGCTCGGCATACGTCCGGGTGCGCGCCATGCTCTCCCCTAGCGCCTGCAAGGCGCGGCGTTCCAGGAGATTGCTCCGGATCGCCTCGCCCCCGATCAGGAGGGCGGGGAGGACCATGAGTGAAAAGCCGAGCAGGAGTTTGCGCTGGAAGGTCACAGGCCAAAGTTAACGGATACAAACGGCTCCGGTGAGACCGCCTACCTTCCCGGGAACTGCCCATTTGCCACGGATGAACACTGATGGGAGACAGGGTGAAACATCAGGAGCTTACGCGGCAAATTATTGGCGTATTCTTTGAGGTGTATAATGAGCTGGGGCATGGTTTTCTGGAGTCCGTGTATGTCGAGGCACTCGCCTTCGCGCTCAGAGAATCCGGACTTAGTGTCCAGCGAGAGTTTCCCTTAACGGTGCGCTTTCGCAATCAGGTCGTGGGAGAATTTCGGGCGGATCTGGTTGTGGGAGGCGCAGTGCTCGTGGAAGCAAAGGCGTGTCAGTGCCTCAACCCCAGTCACAAAGCTCAAGCGCTAAACTACCTTCGTGCTACGGTCCTGGAGGTGGGACTGCTCCTAAACTTTGGCCCTCGCCCCAGTGTAAAGCGCCTTCTATTCGACAATCCCCTCAAAACGCGCCACGCCAAAAGTTCCAGAGACAGGGGAATCGGAGCTGCTGGTGCAAACGGAACAATCCCTACCCATCCTCGTTCATCCGTGGCTCCCCGTAGTTTTTCTCTTGCTCCGCACGACGGAACCTCATAGTTTGTCTTAACCATCCTGCCTTCGGAGGTTCTGCCGATGTCGGACGCATTCCTCAGCTCCGACGACTTCGACGAACAAGCCCATCACCTCTACAATGAAGGCCGCTACGATGAAGCCCTGACAGTCCTCAAAGAAGGCATCACCCTCTACCCCTTGGCCGTCGAACTCCATATCGGAACTGCTTACGCCCACCTCGCTCGCGAGGAGTTTGCATGGGCACGTCGCAGCTTCGAGCAAGCGCTGGCCCTGGATCCGGATCACGAGGACGGCCTGGCCGGTCTAGGGGAGACCCTGCTCAAACTAGGCGACCGGGCCGGCGCCATGCGTGCGGTGGAACGGATCCTCCAACTCGGCTTTCAGGATGATCACGAGCTGATGCTCCAGATCGGCCGGGCACTCTTTCGCGAGGGCTTGGTAGCTCCCGCGCACCGGTTCTTCGATCTGGCGGTCGCGGCCCACCCCGAGTCGCCCGATGCGGCGGCGTGCCTGGGCTATGCCTCACATCGGCTGGGCAATGACGCGGGATCGCTCTATTGGTTACGGCGAGCCCTGGAAATCGACGGCGGTTACAGCGAGGCGCGAATCTATCTCGCCAACCTGCTCTACGATCGTGGCGAATCCGATGCTGCACTGCACCACCTGGAGCGGACGCAGCCGGAGGATCACTACGACGAGCTGGGCATCTGGCGGCACATCGAGCTCAAGAAAACCATCTACCGCCTGCCCGACGAAGACCCCGAGCTGGCGCCGTGGCTGGCGCGGCTGGGTGAGGTCGTGGGAGAGCCCGACGCGATCGACTTGCTGCTCGCCGAGGTGGAGGCGCAGCAGGGTGACGGCGGGGTTCGGGATCCCTACCAGCTTGAGCTGTTCGGGACCCTGCTCAGCGAGCTGCACGCCATGCAGAAGAAGCCCGGTCAGAGCGAATCCCATCAGATCATGACGCTCTCGGGCTACAGCATCCGGGGCACGTGGGAAGAAATCCTGGCTCAGATGAAGGCGGCCGACCGGGAATGGGCTCAGGGATCGCTGAATGATTTCATGGCCAGTCTGGCTCGCCGGGGCCAAACGGAGACCGGCATCGTGATTCCCACCACCGATCCGGAGGCCTTCATTCGCGGCAGCGCGGAGGCCGGAGTGCTGCGGATAGTGCAGTAAGAGCGTAAACGGTAAACAGTGAACAGTGAACGGGCGTCCAGTTAAGTTTGGACGTCCGTTTCTCTTTCTTACCAGGGACCATTTGCGATGACAGCGTCAGCTTCCCGTTCACCGTTCACCGCTAACCGTTCAGGCCTTTGGACAGAAGGCGTTGTCCGCGAAGTCCTCCCCAACGGCCTCACCCTCCTGGTGCAGCCGGACCGCTCCGCGCCGGTCGTTTCGGTGGTGACCCATGTCAAAGCGGGGTTCTTCGACGAGCCGGACCGCTGGACCGGCATCTCCCATGTGCTCGAGCACATGTTCTTCAAGGGCACAGCCCGGCGCGGCGTCGGCGATATCGCTCGCGAGACCAAGGCCGCGGGCGGGTATCTGAATGCCGGAACGGGTTACGATCACACCAGCTACTTCACCGTGCTTCCGGCTTCCGGCCTGGCCGCTGCCCTGGACATCCAGTCCGACGCGCTCCGCAACTCGATCATCGATCCGGATGAGCTCGCTCGCGAGCTCCAGGTCATCATCCAGGAGGCCAAGCGCAAGCGGGATACGCCGGGCTCCGTGGCTCACGAGACGCTTCACGAGGTCATGTTCGACCGTCACCGGATCCGGCGTTGGCGAATCGGGACCGAGGAACAGCTCGCCCGCCTCAGCCGGGATGATCTCTGGTCTTACTATCGCTCACGGTACGTGCCCGAGCGTACCATCGTGGCGATCACCGGCTCGCTGGATCCCGACCACGCACTCGAGCTGGCCCGGGCGGCGTACGGGGACTGGCCGGCGGCATCCGGGGCCCTGGACCTTTCACCCGAGGAGCCTTCCCGGCGTGAGGTCCGCGCCCGGACTCTGAGAGGCGACGTCACTCACGCAGAGCTGGTGCTTGGCTGGCGAGCGGTGGCGCCCCTGCACGAGGACGCGCCGGCGCTGGATCTGGCCGCCGCCGTGCTCGGAATGGGCCGGGGAAGCTGGCTCTACCGGTCCCTTCGGGAAGAGGGAATCGTCACCTCGGTGTCGGCGAACAACTACGCTCCGACCGAGCTTGGAGTCTTCAGCATCGGAGCCGATCTGGAGCCGGAGAAGCTGCCGCGGGCCATCGAGCGGATCGCCGAGAGCGTGTCTCGTCTGACACTGCTGGGGCCCGGTGCGGATGAGCTCGATCGGGCCCGGACGCTGCTGCGGGCACGCTGGGCCCGGCGGCTGGAGTCCATGGAGGGAAAGGGCTCCGCGCTCGCCGCTGCTGAGGCACTGGAGGACGTCACGTTCCTGGACCGGGAATACGAGGCGCTGGGATCCGTCGGACCCGATGAGGTTCGACAGGCGGCGGCGAGGTATCTCCAGCCCGACAACGTGGCCGGGGTGGCTTACCTCCCGGAGGATGGAGGGCTCGAGCTCACCGCTCCCGTGCTGGAGCGGGCATTTGCCGTGACGGCACTCAGAACGACGCCTCCCCAGCCGCAGTCGCCGGTCCTGAGTGTGGTGGCAGCCGACAGCAGCCCTACCGGACGTTGGCAGGCGGAAGTGCTCCACACCCAGCTCGGGGGGGCCGATCTATTGGTCCGGCGGAAGTCCGGAGTTCCCCTCGTCACCCTCGGAATTTACGCCCCACGCCTGGAGTTTGATCCGACCAGCCAGGCTGGCCTGGGTGCGCTGACGGTTCGAAGCTCGGTGCGGGGCGCGGGAGACCTCGACGCACCCAGTCTGGCGTTTGCCTTCGAGCGGCTCGGCGGTACGCTGAGCGGAGCCGCGGCCTCAGATTGGCTCGGGTTCAGTACTACCGTGCTTTCCCAACACCTCGGCGACGCTGCTGCGCTCCTCGACCTGGTGTTCAGCGTGCCACGCCTGGCCGAGGCAGACGTGACCACGGAGCGCGGGCTCATGATCACCGAGGCGGAGCAGGTCGCGGACGACATGTTCCGCTTTCCCTTCCAGCTCGCGTTTGCCGGGGCGTTCGGCGACGCCGGATACGGGCTTCCGGTGAGCGGGTTGCCCGAGACCTTGGCTACGATGTCAGCGGCCGACGTGCGTTCCTGGCACGCTCGCGCCCTTGCCGGCGTGCGCCCCGTGATCATCGTGGTGGGCGATGTCGATCCGGAGGAGGCCACCGCGCTACTCGCGGGGGTATTCGGCGCTCGTGCGCGACAGCCGAGCCGTCCGCCTCTCACGCCGCTTCCCTGGGCGGGTGGCCGCGAAGAATCATCGGTGCGGGTCGTCGTGCGCGAGAAACAGCAGGCTGCCCTGGCCATGGCCTTCCCGGGTCCGTCCCGACGTGACCCGGATCGCGCGGCGGCGGAGGTTTGGTCGGCCGTCGCCAGCGGACTGGGGGGGCGTATGTTCGAGGCACTGCGCGACCGGCGGTCCCTGGCGTACACTGTCATGGCTTCAAGCTGGCAGCGAGGTCGGGCGGGGGCGCTGCTCACGTATATCGCGACTTCCCCCGAACGGGAGGAGGAGGCTCGCACTGCGATGCTGGAGGAGCTGGACCGGTTCACCCGTGAACCGGTCAGTGATGCCGAGCTGAAGCAGGCTGTGGCCTACCTGTCAGGGCAGGCGGAGGTAGGCCGGCAAAGTGGCGCAGAGCTGGCGGGAGAGATCCTGGAGGCCTGGGTCAACGGGAACGGGCTGAGCGATCTGAACGACCCTGGAGCTGCTTTCCGCGCTGTCCGTGCAGAGGACGTGCTTCGTGTGGCCCAACATCACTTGCAGCAGTCTCAGAGAGCGGAGGGGATCATTCGGGGCAGCGGCATCAGCTCCCCAGTCGGCGGCTGATCACCTCGATCCCCTTGCTGACATCCGCGGGGGCCCGGGCGATGATCTCGACCAGGCAGGCACCCTCGTCAGGGGCACAGTGCAGCACGATGTGGCCCTCGAGACAGAGCAGGGCCACGGCAATTCCTCCCGCGCCCTCCCGGACCACTGGTGGTCCGAGCGAGGGCATTCCTACGGCACCAGCCGCGGCCACTACCAGACCGGAGAGCGCGTGGGTGTCACGCAGCCGTGCGGGGTCCACCGAGGAGAACTCAAGCAGTTGGTGGTTGAAGGTGGCGCTCATAGGAGGGCCCGCACAGTCAGGCTTGTGCAGGTGAAGCGGAGACCGCGTCCCGGTAGCCTTCCGGTACGCCGACATCGAAAAAGCGGGCCGAGCCGATAACGCCGGCGAGGGCATCGCGCCGAGCGAGGCGCTGGAGGACGGGCACATCGTCGAGCTAGATGCCTCGACCGAGCCCGCGCTCGACCTCCTCGAACTCCGCCAGTACGCTCCCTGGGAAAGCCATCCGGCCGATCGGGGTGACCGCTACTGCCTGGCCGGCAGTGTCGAACCGTCCCGATCCCTTGTCCTCTATGTCCACCACCCGAAGAGTGCCGTCGGGGGCTTTCCGGACAGCGGCCGTGCCGGTGGCACCTTTTGATCCGGCATCTTTGCGCTTGATCTCGGCCAACAGCACCGTCGCCAGGCCGGTGGACCGGTACGTCTCCAGCACCGCGGTGGTTGGGTTGGGGCCGTGAAACAGGTTGTCGGGCAGGACGGCCATGAAGGGAGAGCCAGCGAGATTGTCTCGGGCCCGGAGGAGCGCATCGCCCAATCCCCGCGGGTGATCCTGCGCCACGAACTCCAGCTCGAGAGGGCCCTGATAATTTCGGGCTACGGCCTCGAGCATCGGCTTGTGCGGGTTGGTAATGATGATAGCGCGGAGCAGACCGGCATCTGCCGCTTCGTCGAGGGTCCAGTAGATCACAGGCCTCAGGCCCACCGGAAGCATCTCCTTGGGAAGCCAGCGGGTGATCGGGTGCAGCCGAGTGCCGAGGCCCCCGCAAGGAATCACCGCCGTGTCGATCGTCATGGAAGGAGCCAGGTCACGAAGCAGGGCGGGGGCAGAGGACGGACCAGAGTATCTTGTACGCTCACGTTTGGGAGGGAGCAGAGTGTCCGAAGCTAGTCCCGCTCAGAAGGGCCAGCAAGGTCGCATGGGCTGGACCGCGGCCGATGGCATGAGCTTTCTGCGGATCCCCCTCGCCGCGGCTTTCGTGCTGGTTTCCCACACCGGATGGCGCCTCGCCATCGTGGGCGCGGCTGCTGTCACCGATCTGCTCGACGGCCCGCTCGCCAGGCGCCGGGGCAGCTCAGCCTATGGGGCAATTCTCGATCCGATCGCCGACAAGGTGTTCATGGCCGCCGCCGTGGGCGTGGTGGCGTTCTCCGGCCGGCTAGCGCCTTACGAGATCGTTGGCGTCCTGCTGCGGGACATCGTCGCTACGGTGGCATTCGTCGCCACCTTTTTTTCCGATCAGCCCAGGGCTATTCCCGCGCGTTGGAGCGGGAAGGCCGTAACGGTGGCGCAGATCCTCACCCTCGTGGCATTCCTGCTGAGCTCACCCTATCTCCGGCCCATCGCCTGGGCCACCACGGTGATCGCCATCTTCGCCATCTGGGACTACCAACGGGTGGCCCCGCGGGCCCAGCGCAGGGTGGGGCGGTAGTGCAGGAGACCAAGCGGGTCGTCCTTAGCTGGCAGGAGGGTCTGCGATTCACCGGGGGCGCGCCAGAGGGTCCCTCAACGACGATCGATGGCGAGAATGCCGCCGCTCCCGGTCCAATGCTGACTCTCCTGCTCGCCGCCGCATCGTGCACCGGGTCGGACGTGGTGGTCATCCTCGAGAAGATGCGGGTGCAGCTGCGCCAGCTTCGGATCGACGTCACCGGAGTGCGGCGGGAAGAAGAACCCCGGCGCTACACCGCGATGCATTTCGACTACCATCTCGGCGGTGAAGGGCTCGACCACGCCAAGGCAACCCGCGCCGTCGATCTCTCGCTCGAGAAGTACTGCTCCGTGATCCATTCGCTCGCCCCCGATATCGCGATCACTTATGCCCTCACCCTGGCCTGAGCTGGTGGTGGCTGGAGCGCTCATCGGAGCCCCGCCGGTCGCCGCCCAGCAGGGAAGAGAGCTCGGAGTCCAGGTGGTGGCTACTGCCTCTGATCCGACGCTCGCCGTTGCCGCGGTATACGCTGGGGTCCGAACTTCGGTCCGCACCCGTCTCTCGGCCGCGGCCGGGGTGGGAGTGTCGTCCGGTGATCTCGCCTTTCGGGGTGAGGTGCTGGGGCACTTCCTCCTGAGTCCCGCTCAGCGGAAGGGCCCCGGCTTCTACTTCGCCGGCGGGGTGGCCGGTGTCGAGGGCCCGGTGGACCGAGGGTATCTCGTGCTCGCGGTCGGCTTGGAGGACGGCCCCGCAGAGGCAGCCGGATGGGCCGTCGAGCTCGGGGTTGGTGGCGGAATAAGGGTGGCGGTGGGATACCGCTGGCGGTGGCTTCGCGCAGCCGGGGTTCCCTGAAAGCAAAAACGCCCCGGAGGAACATCCGGGGCGCTTCGTCTACTCCTGGCGGGCTCAGGCCGCGCCGGACTCCACGGTGTCGACCCGGCGAACGGGCTGGCAGTAGCGCTCGCCCAGCAGGCGAAGCTGCTTCTGCTCTTCCTCGCTCAGATCTTCGTACCGGTCTGCGATATAACCCATGGTGTCGTCGAACCAGTCCTTCTGGTGCTCCGGCAGGGCATCGATGACGCCACAGCGGAGGATGTGACTGAATAGCTCGTCACGGGCCTGGGCGAAGGATGCCGCCTCAGGGGCACTGCGGGTTTTCTTGTTATTCATGCACCGTCCTTGGTCAACAGATTGCGGTTCATACCTTTGAGTCCCCTAAACATAACCCTTTGCACCATTTGGTGCAATCGAGGCTACCGGCATCGGAGCGCTGATCTGGCAGTCGAGGGTGGCGGGGTCTAGAGCCGGGCCAGATGTCGTTCTTCGACCCTAGACTCTTGACCCTCGACCTCAACCCAGCCTGAACGCGGTCTCCCGCTGGACTCATTATCTTTATCGGCCGGATTTACCTGAACTTGACCGAGGGCAAGATCCTGCCCTCGAGGTTGCCATGGCAGATCACGATGAAGTCTACGGCGAGGAGCGGGCCAAGCGGCTCGCGGCTCTCTTGCGAGCACTGGCGGCCCGGATCCAGGAGCTGGATGAGGCCGGCCAGCTGCTCCGGGGCGGACCGGAGCTGCTGCGGATGATGGGTGACGCCCGGAGCGAGCTGTTTCACTATGAGGTGCGGAGCACGTACGATACGCCGGAGGTGGCCGACAGCCGGCGCATCGTTGAAGAGGCCCAGCACCAGGATTCCTTCTTACCAGACGAGCCGGAGGACGACGAGCCATGGCGGCGACGCAGGCCGGAATGAAGCGTTTCTACACTCTGTTCGCAGTCATCGCGGTCGCTGGACTCGGCGTGCTTGTCTACCTTCTTACCCGTCCCGCCACGGTGAGCATTCCCGCCAACGTCACCGTCCAGGCGTCCGACACGTCCGGATTCAAGGGCTACGTGAAGGGATCCTCTACGGCTCCGGTCGAGATCACGGAATACGCCGACTACCAGTGTCCGTTCTGTCAGACCTTTGCCACGCTCCAGATGCCCACGATCGAGGAGCGACTCATCAACACCGGCCGGCTCCGCTGGCGCTATCGTGATTTCCCCTTGTCCCAGCACTCGTTTGCCCGGGTTGCGGCCCATTCCGCCGCCTGCGCCGATGAGCAGGGAAAGTATTGGGATCAGCACCGGCGCATCTACGAGGGCCAGTCCGAGTGGGCCTCCTCGCGGAACGCCGCACCCATATTTCGAACGTATGCCCGTGCCGCGGGCGTGGATCTCGGCCGCTATGACGCCTGTATGCAGGCCGGAAAGTACGCCGGCCGGATTCAGGCCGATCAAAACTCGGGACTCGCAGCCGGCGTGAGCTCGACACCGACCCTGATGGCGAACGGGAGACTGTACCAGGGAAGATTCGATTCCGACGCCATAACGAAACTGGTGGACTCGCTGGCACGACACTCCACCAGATGATCTATCGGATGACCGCGGCGCTCCTGAGCCTGACCGGGCTCTTCATCTCCGCGTACCTGTATCTCTACAAGCTGGGAAAAATCGGCAGCCTTGCCTGCGGCACCGGCGGGTGCGAGACCGTGCAGCTGAGTCCCTGGAGCAGGGTCGCCGGGGTGGATGTGGCGCTGATCGGGGTCCTGGGCTATGCAGGACTCCTTTTTTGGAGCCTCGCTGCACTGCAGCCGGGTCTAGCCGGCCAACGCTGGCCGGCGGCGCTGCTGGCCGGCCTGGCTGGCATCGGAGTTCTCTTTACGGGGTATCTGACCTACCTGGAGCTGTTCATCATTCACGCCATCTGCCGCTGGTGTGTGGCGTCCGGCTTCGTCGTTCTGGGCATCTTCGCCGTGGCGCTCCTCGATCTGCGCCGGCTTTCGCCCGCCAGGAGCGTCTGAGTGTCGGCGGAACACAAGGCCTCGCACGGCGGCCGGTCGCTCGCCATCCTCGCCCTGGGCGCCCTCGGGGTCGTCTATGGCGACATCGGCACCAGCCCGCTCTACGCGCTCAAGGAATGCTTCATCGGCCCTCACGGCGTGCCGGTCACCAAGGGCAACGTCCTCGGTGTGCTCTCCCTGGTCTTCTGGTCGCTCAACTTCGTCGTGACTCTCAAGTATCTCACCGTCGTCATGCGGGCGGACAACCGTGGCGAAGGCGGGATCCTGGCCCTCCTCGCGCTGGTACGCCCCCATGGCGAGGGCCGGCCGTCCGCCAAGTACCGCTGGCTGGTGGGCACCGGCCTCTTCGGCGCGGCCCTGCTCTACGGCGACGGCATCATCACCCCCGCGATCTCGGTGCTGGGCGCGGTCGAAGGCCTCAGCGTTGCCACGCCCGCGCTGCAGCAATGGGTGGTTCCGATCGGGGTGATCATTATCTCCGGGCTGTTTGCGGTGCAGCGGCACGGCACGGCGGGGATCGGTGCGATCTTTGGACCGCTGACGCTGGTCTGGTTCATCTCCATCTCGGTGCTGGGGGTCATGGGCATCGTCCAGCATCCCTCGGTGTTGGCAGCGCTCAACCCATGGTACGCGGCGACTTTCCTCTGGCATGAAGGCTTCACCGGCCTGATGGTGCTGGCCGCCGTGGTCCTGGTAGTGACCGGGGGCGAGGCGCTCTATGCCGATATGGGCCACTATGGGAAGCGGCCCATTCGGGTGGCGTGGTACGCCGTGGTGCTGCCGGCGCTGGTGCTCAACTACTTCGGACAGGGCGCCATACTGCTCCAGTCGCCTGCAGCGGCTCGGAACCCCTTCTATGCTCTGGTGCCGGGGTGGGCACTTTACCCGATGGTAGCGATAGCCACCGGAGCCGCGATCGTCGCGTCCCAGGCGCTGATCTCCGGCGCCTTCTCTCTCACGCGGCAGGCGATTCAGCTGGGATACTGCCCCCGGATGAACATCGTCCACACGTCCAGCCGCAGGATCGGCCAGATCTACATCCCCGCGGTCAACAATGCACTCTGGCTCGCCTGCGTCGGCCTGGTGGTGGCGTTTCAGTCCTCGAGCAACCTGGCCGCGACCTACGGCGTGGCGGTGACCGGCACGATGACCACCACGACGGTGCTACTGCTGGTGGTGGCGCGTACCCGCTGGCACTGGAGCCTCTGGCAGGTGACGTTGCTGGGCGGCCTCTTCCTCGTGGTGGACCTGGCTTTCCTCGGCACCAATCTGTTCAAGATCCCGGATGGAGGCTGGTTCCCGATCGTAGTGGCCATCTTCGTCTTTCTCCTCATGTCCACCTGGAAGAAGGGCCGGGCGCGGCTGTCGGAGATCGTACTGGAAAACACCCTGCCGATCGACCTCTTCCTCTCCGATATCGGCAAGCGCAAACCGGTCCGGGTCCCGGGTATCGCAGTTTTTCTCACCTCGGTGCGGGGCGGCGCACCGCCGGTGCTCCTCCATCACCTCAAGCACAATAAGGTGCTGCACGAGAGGGTGATTCTGCTGTCCGTGATGGGGCAGGAGATTCCTCAGGTGGACGAGACCGACCGGGTGCGCTGCCGGGAGCTGGGGGAAGGCTTCTGCGAGGTGGTGGCGAACTATGGGTTCATGGAGACGCCCGACGTGCCCAGCGTGCTGCAGTCATTGACGCTCGAGACTGGCGATGGGCGCCCGCTACGGGTGGAGGTGATGGCGACGTCGTTCTATCTGGGGCGGGAGACGCTCATCCCGATCGACCGCCGGCGGAAGGGTGCCCGGCCACCGACTCGGACTGGCTTCGGCGCGGATTCAGCGCCGCCCCGTCCGGTGATGGCCCGCTGGCGTAAGAAGCTGTTCATCTTCATGGCGCGGAACGCCCAATCTGCCACCGCCTTCTTCGGCTTGCCGGCGAACCGGGTGGTGGAGCTGGGGGCGCAGATTCAGTTCTGACGGCATTGCCGTCAGAACTGTAGGGGCGCACGGCGGTGCGCCCCTACGCTTCCTTGTCCTCATACATCTCCTTCAAACGATTCACCACCGCCGGATCGGCCAACGTAGTGGTATCGCCCAGCGCGCGACCCTCCGCGATGTCCTTGAGCAGCCGACGCATGATCTTTCCACTCCGGGTCTTGGGGAGGTCCGCCGAGAAGATGATGTCATCCGGCCGGGCGATGGCCCCGATTTTTCTGACCACGTGGTCCTTGAGGTCGTCCTTGAGGCTCGAGCTGGCCTGCGTTCCGTCCTTCAGGGTAACGAAGGCGGCAAGCGCCTGACCCTTGAGGTCATGGGCTCGTCCCACCACCGCAGCCTCAGCGAC
>JBDTUV010000008.1:0-19042 GCA_040007575.1 Gemmatimonadales bacterium | reverse complement strand
GGAAATCGAAGTCAGATTCCCTGGGAGTTTGGTCCCATCGGCCCCGGTTCCTCACACTGATCCTGGTTGCCTTTCTTTTTGGCGTGAGGCTGAAAACTTCCCGCAAAAGCCGAATTCAAAAATACGCGGCGGAAGGCAGCTGAAATCCGGTGTCGCCCTCCCAGCGGCTCTCCAGTGCCCGGAGTAAGGCGCTCAACTGCGCGGTCTGCCGTTCTCCCGCCTCGAGGTAGGCGGTCTGGAACGGGCCGGCCGCCGCCAAACGAGGCGCGAGCCCCGATGAGATGAGTGCGTCGACCTCGCGAACTTCGAGAACCCCGTCGAGGACCAGCCGGATACACTCCCGCCAAAGCGCGGCCGTGAGCCGACCGGTGGCATTCCCTGGAATCTCCTTTCTCAGAACGACGGGAATCCGGCCGAGTTGCCGGAGCCACCCGCGGACGAGGTCGAGGCTGGCTCGATCCGTCAGCGGACCGGGGACCACCTCGACTGCCGGGATGTGCTCTACCGGATCGAATCCCGTGGCCACGAGTAGCCGTCCGGGCCGGCGGAGCCGGGCGCATAGCTCGGTTGGCGACAGTCCGGGTGCGCTGCAGGTCACAACCGCCGCCATCCGGGCTACCCCTTCCACCTGCTCCAGGAGCCGCTGGCGGTGAAGCAGGTCGCTGGTGGTGGCGTCGATGATCCAGTCGGCGGAGGTAACCGCGTTGAGCAGGCTCCGTCCCTGCCGTGGTTCTCCCGGCAGTGGCTCGCCTTCGTCAGGCACAACCGCGATCCCGGAGCCCAGGGAGTGGCGTTTGCGGTTGGCAATCTCCTCGCCCGCGGCCTGAAGCACCGCAGCATCCGGATCGTAGATCGTGAGCGGCCAGCCGGCGGCGGACACGAGCGTGGCCCACCCACGGCCGGCTTCGCTCATTCCCAGGACTGCTACGTTCGGGTAGGTCGGGGACTCCATGCCTGCTCCTCACTTGAGGTTGCCCGCCCGGCTCGCCGGCCGGCACAACTACTTTAACAGGTAGAGCCGCTCATTCGTACGGGAGTTGAAAAGGAAACAATGAGAACCTGCACCCGGCACCCCCTGGCCCTCGCGGGGATCCTTCTGATTATCGGCGGAAGCCCTGCCGCGGCACAGGTCTCCGAGCTGGCGGTGGAGCGCCGCTTGGCCGCGGAGCTCGGTCTCTCGGTCGGAGACACCCTACGGATCGGTCCGGCCGTGGATTCGCTCACGAAGCTAGGTGTGGTCGCGGCAATCTACGAGCCCAGGCCCGATCCAGCGGAGATCGCCAAGCGGGAACGGCATGTCCGCATGCACCTGCCCGACCTGGCAGCGCTGCTCGGTGCACCGGACCGGGTGGACCGGTATGGCATTGGGCTCCGGCCTGGGCTGGTGCCGGATACGGCCGCGGCTGTCCTCAATCGTACCGCCTTTGGGTACCGGGTTTACAGCTCGCAGGCAATCGCGTCGGAGTCCTCCCAGACCTTTCTGGTCGTCAGCCGCTTTCACCGGGCCATTGCTGTCATCACTATCGTCGCCAGTGCCGTCTTCCTCCTCTGCATCATGCTGCTGAAAGTGGAGGAGCGGAGGCTCGATGCGGCGGTGATGCGCTTTGTCGGGGTGCGTCGCCGGACCATCTTCGGCGCCCTGCTTCTCGAAGCGGCACTGGTTGCGGTGTTCGGGTCAGTGGCGGGATCGGGCCTTGCCTACCTCGCCGGTGCGGCCACCAATGCCTACTATCGCCGATTCTTCGATACCGGCCTCACCTTCTCACTGATCACGTCCGAGATCGTTCTCTTCAGCGTTGTTCTCTCACTGGTCCTGGGCATGCTCGCGGGCGCGCTCGCGGCTTGGCGCCTGGTTCATACCCGGCCACTGGTGCTTTGGGGACGCGGATGAGCGGTCTGGTCTGGACCGTCAAGGGTCTCCTTCGGCACCGATTGCGGGCAGTGCTCGCCGTTGTCGGTATAGCCATTTCGGCCGCGATGCTCCTGGACATGGTCATGCTGAGCGGCGGCATCGAGAAATCGTTTGGTGAGCTGCTCCTGGCCAGAGGATACCAGATCCGGATCACCCCCAAGGGGACTCTCCCCTTCGACACCGAGGCCACCCTCGATCGGGTCAGCAACACCTTGGAGCAACTGCGTCGCGATAGCGCCATCGTATCAGCCGGGGCGGTTCTGGGCACGTCCTTGTATGCCCGCAAGGCCGACTCACTCGTGACTCTGGTCGGCTACGGCATCCAGCCCGAAGCGCAGGGGATTTATCAGGTTCAACGCGGGCGCGATCTCTCCCCCAACGACACGTTTGGTCTGCTGCTCAGTACGGCCGTCGCCGGGCTCCTGGGTGCCGGGATAGGGGACACCGTGACCCTGGTGGGCCGACTCGATCCTCAAGTGGCGACCGAAGCGGTGAGCCTGCAGCTCGTGGTCCGCGGAATCGTGCGCTGGGTTTACGACTATCGGGGCCAACCGTCGATCGGCACCATTCTGCCCGTCATGCAAACACTGGCGACGGGGGGCCTGGACGACAAGGCCTCACTGCTGCTGGTCAAAGTGCGGGACGACACCGCTGTTCCCGCCGTGGTCGCACGGCTGCGGGAGGAGTTCCCCCGCCTGGAGGTCTACAGCGTGGCCGACCTGGTCAGATTCTTCAAGCAGCGGCTGGTCTATTTTCGCCAGCTCTCCTACATCCTCGCTACGATGAGTTTGATCGTCGCGGTTCTGCTCATCACTACACTGCTGACAATCACGGTGAACGAGCGGCTGGGCGAGATTGCAACGCTTCGTGCCATCGGTATCGCTCGCTCGACGGTCGTGCGTCAGGTCCTTATCGAGGGGATGGTGCTCACGGTCATAGGGGCGGCGCTCGGGATAGCGCTCGGCCTGGGAACGGCGCGATACCTCGACAGCATTCTAACCAGCTTTCCCGGACTCCCAGCGGCCTTCTCCTTCTTCGTTCCTCGGCGGGAAAGCCTCATCACGGCCGCGCTGGTGCTGCTGGCGACGGGATCCCTGGCCGGGCTCTACCCTGCCTGGCTGGCCGCAAGCGCTCCGATAGCGGCCACCCTGCGCTCGGAGGCGACTTGACTACGCCTGTTCTAGTCGGGCGGGATCTCCGCAAGGACTACCCGATGCACGGAGCGGTGGTTCATGCTCTTCAGGGAGTGTCCCTCGCGGTCCGATCCGGAGAATACGTGGCGATCGCGGGACCCTCCGGGAGCGGGAAATCCACGCTGCTTCAGCTGATCGGTGGCATCGACGTACCCACGGCCGGTGTGGTCGAGATCCTCGGAACTCGGCTCGACACTCTCTCGGACCGGGATCTCACCCGGCTGCGCCTCACCCGCCTTGGCTTCGTCTTCCAACGCTTTCATCTCCTGCCCGTCCTCACGGCAGGAGAGAACGTGGAGCTGCCGATGGCGGAGGCGGGCGTGTCGGCTAGGGACCGGCGGGCGAGGGCCCTCGAGCTGCTGGCCTACGTTGGCCTCGAGCACCGTGCGGGTCACCGCGCCACGCAGCTCTCAGGTGGGGAGATGCAGCGGGTGGCCATTGCACGGGCGCTGGCCAATCGGCCGGCGCTGCTGCTGGCGGACGAGCCGACCGGTGAGCTCGACGCCGCCACCGGTGGAGAGATCCTGGCATTATTCCGGCGCTTGAATCAGGACGGGACCACGTTGGTGGTCGTCACTCATGATGAACAGTTGGCCTCCGAAGCAGGCCGGGTGATCCACATGCTGGACGGGCGGATCTGCGAATGATCACCACCCTCGCGTTCCGTCACCTCCAGGTGCGAAAGCTCCGATCTGTGTTTCTGCTGCTCGGATTCTCGCTCGGCGTGGGTGTGATGATCGTCCTGCTCTCCGTAGGCGAGGCGATGCTGGACCAGTCGCGCGACGTGTCTCTGGTTGGCGGTGGAGAGCTGACCGTGTTGCCTCAAGGGATCGATGTCGAGGCCATGCGCACCGGTGGGGTGGGGGGCATGTTCTTCGGCATCGACCGCGCTCGCTTTCTCACCCGGCAGATCCTGGGCGGAGTGCGGCAAGCCAGCCTGGTGCAAGTGGTCTCCCCGGTAATCGAGGGGAAGCTCCTCTACCTCCGTCGCGGCAACCGCACCGTCGCTGTCCGGGCCGGCGCTGAGATTCCGAGCCGCGCCCGCGCTGTGGGATCCGGTCTGGACGTGCATTCGGGACGGTGGGACGACTCGCCCGCCGATTCCGCATACGTCGCTCCCACCGCTCACCAGCTCTACAACGAGCTGGACCGGTTTCACCTGCCCTCTCGGCCGGACTCCAGTTGGGGCGAGTGGCACTACTTCAATTTTGTCACCGGGCCTGACGAATGGTGGCATATCACCTACCTGGTCGGCGGTGAGGTACCCGCCGGCAGATGGGGTGGTCAGCTACTCATCACCCACCGACGGCCGGGCGGGCGTCACGAGCGGTTCACCTCGCAGGCTCTATCGAGCCAGGTCGAGTTCGACACCACGGGTGCCGATGTGACCATCGGAGGAAACTCCGTCAGGCAGCGTGACGGGATCTACCAGCTGAAGGCGCGAGCGCCGGGCAAGCCGGGAGAATTGAAGATTGACGTCACGCTCACAGCCAGTCCCAACCGCTACTTCCCGCCAGTCGAGCTACGTGACGACGAGTTCTTGTCCGGATACGTGGTGCCCGCTCTCGATGGCAGGGCCTCGGGGAGAATCTGCGTTGGGAGGCGCTGCGACAGCTTCACCGGGGTACCTGCGTACCACGACCACAACTGGGGGGTATGGCGGGACGTGACCTGGGAATGGGGTGCCGCGCGTGGCACCCGGTTGAACCTACTGTACGGGGGAGTCTACGGTCCCAAAGAAGAGCGATCCATCGGGCGCTCGCCGGTGAGGTCACCCTTCTTTCTGACCCTGGTCGACTCGCTGGGAGTGAAGCAGGTTTTGCGCTTCAACCAGATCCGGTACCAAGGAGCTCGCCCAATTGCCGGATCCAGGACCATCGCTCCCGCTCGATTCATTCTGGTCGGCGTCCGCGAGGCGGACTCTGTCCGGCTCGATGTGCAGGTGGGTGACGTACTGGCTACTGAGATGAGGGCCAGCAAATTCCGCCGGACCTTCCTCCAAATGCGCGGACGGTTCACCCTGGCTGGCTGGGTGGCGGGAGAGACGGTCGCAGACTCCGGCACGGGTTTCTTCGAGACTTACGTTCCGGCCCCGTAGCGGCGTATTTGCAGGAAGGTCCTACCTTTTGCTGGGCCACACAGAGTCACATTACCGAGGGTGTAAGATGCCGCACATAGAGATTCCGCTGATTTCCCGTGAGGAGCTCAAGGCCAAGCTCGATAGAGGGGACGACTTCGTGCTGGTCGAGGCGCTTCCGCCACCCAACTATCGTGAGGGGCATCTCCCCCAGGCGATCAACCTGCCACCGATTCAAGTCACGGAGCTTGCTCCGAAGCGACTCCCCGACCGCACGGCGGAGATCATCGTCTACTGCGCCAGTCCCACCTGACACGCCGCTGAGAACGCCGCCCGTGAACTGGTGGCGATGGGTTATACCAATGTGAAGGAATTTGCCGGGGGAAAAGAGGAGTGGAGAGACGCCCAGTTACCACTGGAGCGCTGATCTGAGGATTCCGCCGTCCTACAGACCCAACCTCACGGTCAGCCCGGCCGCCCTATGCCGGAACGCACCGCTGGTCGAGCTCACCGCACTGTTGGTGACCAGCCCAAACAACTCCACTCGATTGCCTAGGCCCCAGCGCCGCCCTACGCGGCCTTCGAGATGCCACTCGCTCTGGGCGGCGCCTCGCTTGCCGACCTGCTGAGCGCCGAGCCCTCCACCGAGACCTCCGGTCCAGGAGCCGGCGTCGAGACTGTAACCCGCCGTGCCCTCCAGCACCGAGAATCGATCGGGTGAGAAGTACCCCACTCCTCTTCGGGCGTAACTCAGGGTGCGGCCAAACAGGCCAAGCGAAAAGCGCCTCCGAATCTTCTGGGTCAGGCCTCCGAGTATCCCGGTGCGTGTGTTCCCGTCGCTGAGCCAGAGTCCGCTTCCGGCAGCATACATGCTGAGGCCCGCAAAGGGCCGCGCATCGAAGCCGCCTTCGAGCAGCTCGAGGTCGAGATTCCGCTCCATGAGGGACGCAATCTCGTCGAATGGAGAGCGCGAGTAGCCGGCACTCACGCCGAAGCGGGGTACCGGGCGGTAACTCACTCGCCCACGGTAGGTGGCTGTGGTTCTCGGCGCTGCCACCTCGGGATCCAGCCTTCGCGCTCCCGCCGCACCCGAGAGCTGAACGCGACCCAGCGCCACGGAGAGGCCGGCTTCGCCTCCCACCCGGATGGCATCGCGTGTCGGATCGCTGGTCTCGAGAGCGTTGACCGAGGCAAACGCCCCGACCCCCCCGCCGAGGGGAGTGGAGGTGCCTAGAGTCTGCCAGAAGCTGGTGTTGCGGTCCGAGTCGTTGCTCCAGTTGGCCGAGCTCTCCACCGAGGGTCGGGTGAGCTCTCGAACTGCGCGGTTGAGCGCGCGACCCTCCCGATGCGTGGAGTCCACTCTCAGGGCAGCCCGCGCCTGTCTCCCCGCGGCGGCTTCCCGTCCTTGCCAGAGATAGACGTATCCCAGCCCGGCCCGCGCATCTGCATCCCGTGGATTCTGCTTGAGCAGGGCGACGTATCCGCGCTCGGCCGTACTGAGGTCACCTTGCCAGGCGCTCACCTGAGCACTGCCGAGCCGCGCGTCCCGGTCGGTCGAGTCCTTTGCGAGGATGTTGCGATAAGTGGCCTTTGCCTCGTCGAGCCGACCAGCCCACGACAGCGTCTGAGCCCGGCCCAGTCGCGCCTCGCGAAGGCCGTGCCGGCTCGCCAGCACACTGTCATAGAGAGCCAGTGCCTCATGGTATCGCTTGTTCCAGGAAAGCACCCGCGCATGCACCATGCGCATCTCGGCGGCGGCCGGGTCGGCGGCGCGCGCACGGCGGATGTAAGTGAGAGCCGAATCGAGCTTGCCCTGCCAGGAGAGAATGATTCCAGTGCGCAGATTGGCCCGAGTGTCCGCAGGATTCTGCGTCAAGACCCGCTGGTACCCTGCCCGCGCCGCGTCGTAACGACCCTGGGTCCATGCGCTGTCTGCCTCGGCCTGTTGAGCCGACAGACGCGTACCGCAGAGCAGCATCGCTCCGAGGAGGACGAGACCGCGTTGCAGAGTGTCCCGGCGCGTTTTGCACGGGCTCCTCCTCAGAAGCCTGTCGGGGACCCCGCGTACCTGCTGCAATGTCCTATAAGTCAACGCTTTGCCTGCTGGGCTCATGAAGCTGATGTGGGAACGGAAGTTGCCCTGCAAGTTTGGAGCCCATCCCCCGGGCGCGCTGGTCCAAGGAAGCGTCTCCCAGCTTAGAGGCAGTTCCGCATGATACCTGTGGTCGCACTGGAGTCGCTCAGGAAAGCCGTGATGGTACTCTCGGGTGCCGTCCTGCTGCTCTCGCTGTTCCTCGTGCTTGAACGCGGTATCGTGGCCTTCCTCAGAGTCCGCACCGAGCGTCGGGAGGCGCTCCTTACCCGGCTCGTGTACCGTTCGGTGCAAGTCGAGCCCGGCAATTCCCCGGGCCTCGGCGTGCTCAGCAGATTCGATCGCCGCTTGGTACGCGGGATCCTGCTACGACTCGCGCTCGACCTTCGGGGTGACAGCGGCGATGCGATCGGCGCGCTCTATCGGAAACACGGGTTCCTCCGGAGCGACCTCGCCCGGCTGAGATCGTGGCGTGCCACCACCCGGAGCAACGCGGCTGCAGATCTGGGGCTCGTTCGCATCTCCGACGCGTTGCCGGCACTGCTTGAGACTCTGAACGATCGGGACGTCCGGGTTCGCCAGGCCGTCGTGTGGGCGCTTGGGCAGGTCGGCGGGCCCGACACCCTGGCTGTGCTGGTCCGGCTTCTAGGGGATCCAAGTCGCCTCGTAGCGCGTCGGGCGCAAGAGGTGCTGGCCGAGCGAGGGAACGAGACCAAAGATGCTATTCTGTCCTACGTCGGTAAAACTGCGAGCCGAGCCGGCCGACTGGCTGCGATCGAGCTGCTGGGCTGGTTGAGGATGGCCGAAGGCGCCGACCTCCTGCTCACTTTTACGACCGATATGGATCCCGAGGTGCGGGTCAAGAGCCTCAAGGCGGCGGCTGCCATCGGCGACCCCAGATTCATGGAGATCTTCCAGCGGGGATTGGAGGACTCGCGCTGGGAGGTCCGCTGCCAGGCAGCCAAAGGGCTGAGCCTGTTCGGGAGTCCAGACTCGGTTCCCGGCCTCACCGCCGCGCTGCGGGACCGGCATTGGTGGGTGCGTTTCTACGCCGCAACCGCCCTCGCCGAGGTCGGGCCACTGGGCGAGGAGGCCTTGCATGAGGCTCTGGGCGATCCGGAGCCATCGGTTCAAGCAATGGCGCGATATCTACTCGAGCGGGGCGGAGCGGTGCCGGTGCTACCATGAACTGGCCCAGTCCTGAAACCGTCCTGGACTGGTACACCGGCTTCATGCTGCTGTTCTTCTTCGCCATCAACTCGTACTATCTCGTCCTCACGCTTGCCGGCTTCTGGCGGACGGTCCGTACCGTTCTGGAGATTCAGCGGACCGATCGACGCCGACTCCAGCGTTCGCCATTCACACCGCCGGTCTCTGTACTGGCCCCCGCCTTCAACGAGGAGGCCAACGTCGTCGAAAATGTGCGTTCTCTCCTTATGCTCGACTACCCGCTCTACGAAGTGATCGTGGTCAACGACGGGTCGAGCGACAACACTCTCGAGGCGCTCATCGAGGAGTTCGAGCTCAGGCCGACCGCTCGGAGCTTCGAGTACGCCGTACCCTGCAAAGCCATCCGTTGCGTCTACGAGTCGGCCACCTATTCCAACCTCGTTCTGGTCGACAAGGATAACGGCGGCAAGGCGGACGCCCTGAATGCGGGACTCAATCTCAGTCTGTATCCCCTCTTCTGCGCGATCGATGCCGACTCGATCCTCGATAGCGATGCGCTGCTCCGCCTGGTGCGCCCATTCATCGACGCGCCCGGGGTGACGATCGCCGCCGGCGGCGTGGTGCGGGTGGCCAACGGTTGCGACATCCGTGCGGGCCGCGTTCGCGAGGTGCGCCTGGTTCGGCGTCCGCTGCCGCTCATCCAGATCGTGGAGTATCTCCGTGCCTTCCTGTTCGGCCGGATGGGATGGAGCGGCAGCAACAGCTTGCTGGTCATCTCGGGCGCCTTTGGCCTCTTCGAGAAGCGGACAGCTGTCCAGGTCGGCGGCTACGCCACCGACACGGTGGGCGAAGACATGGAGCTGGTCGTACGGATGCACCGTTACCGGCACGACCGGAATCAGCCCTACCGGATCGGCTTCGTGCCCGATCCGATCTGCTGGACCGAGGTACCGGAGACGCTGCGGGTCCTACGGCGACAACGCACTCGCTGGCAGCGTGGTCTGATCGACACGATCTGGCGTCACCGTGGCATGATCGGCCGTCCTCGCTACGGTATGGTCGGACTGGTCTCTCTTCCCAGCTTCGCCATCTTCGAGATGCTGAGCCCGGTGGTGGAATTTTCGGGATACCTCCTGCTGCCGCTTCTCTGGCTGAACGGCTTCGTCAACACGTCGTATGCCGTCACCTTCCTCATGCTCTCCTTGCTGTACGCCGTACTGATCTCGGTCCTGGCGGTGTTGCTGGACGACATCGCCTTTCGCCGCTATCCCAAGCTTCGTGACCTGGGGGTTCTCCTAGTCGGGGCTGTGCTGGAGAACCTGGGCTACCGGCAACTCACCGTCTGGTGGCGGGTGCGCGCATTTTGGGAGTTTTGGCGCGGTGATCTTTCCTGGGGAGCCATGGAACGGCGGGGGGTGAGGGCTTCATGATCCACTGGACCGATGACTCGAGCGGTACCCGAAGCAGTGCCGCGCTTGTGGCCGCCGCTTCAGGCGCGAGCGTGGCGGCTCTGGGCGGTCTGGTTGTGGCCGGCTGGCTCACTGTCGCGCTAACACTGATCCAGGTGCTTCCCGGTCTCCCCCCGATGCACTACAACACGGCGATCGGCTTCATGATTTGCGGCGCTGCCCTCCTCTCGGCGGCTCTCGAGCTTCGCCGACCCACGGCGCTGCTCGGAGGACTTGCGGCCGCCATTGGACTCGCCACCCTGGTCGAGTACCTCTTTCATGCCGACCTTGGGATCGACCAACTTCTGGTCGAAACGTATATCTTCACCGGCGTCTCCGACCCTGGGCGACTGGCTCCCAACAGCGCGTTTGCCCTGGCACTGATCGGCGTGGCCTTGCTCAGCCTGTCGCACCGCGCCGCCTCCCGGGCGTGGCACCTCTGCCCGGCGCTCCTGGGCTCGGTAGTTATCGCACTCGGTACTGCCGCGCTCGTCGGCTATGCGGCGAGCGTTCCCGGTGCGTATGGCTGGGGCCATTTCAACCGAATGGCTGTCCATACGGCGCTGGGGTTCATCATGCTGGGAGGCGGCATCATCGGGCTCGCGTGGAGCGGGGCTCAGGGAGAATCCCAGGAAGCCCCGCCCTGGCTTCCCACGCTGGTGGCCGTGGGTGTCGGAACAGTGACGCTGTGCATGTGGTATGCGTTGGGCGTCGCCCCGCGGTCGGAGCTCCTCCACCCGGCGTGGGCGGCTCCAGCAAGAGCGCAGTCGGCACTCCCCACCGTCACGCTCCTCGTGGGGCTTCTGAGCACGCTGCTGCTGTGGTGGTCGGTGCGGGCAAGCCAGCTCTCTCGGCGGCACGCGAGGTCGCTGGAGGCGACCAACGCGGCGCTGAATCAGGAGATCAAAGCTCGAACACTCATCGAGGAGACGATGCATCAGCTTGCCGCCATCGTCGAGTCCTCGGACGACGCCATTCTCGCGACCACCCCCGATGGCCGAATCCTGAACTGGAATCCCGGTGCCGAGCGGCTATACGGGTACACGCAACACGAGGTGCTTGGCAAGCACATCTCCCTGCTCCACGCCCGAAAATACGAGGAAGCCGGCCTGGCCGCTAAAATCGGCACGGGACAGCGAGTCAGCCAGCTCGAAACAGTCAACCTGACCAAGGACGGGCGTCAGATTGATGTCTCACTTACAGTTTCTCCCGTTCTGGACCGAACCGGTCGGATCATCGGCGCCTCGACCATCGCTCGTGACATCACCGATCGAAAGCTGCTGGACCGCATGAAGGAGGAGTTCGTTGCCACCGTGTCCCACGAGCTTCGCACTCCACTCACCGCCATCAAGGGGTTCATCGAGCTCATGGTCGACGGGGAGGCCGGTCCAGTCACCGAAATGCAGCGTGAGTTCCTTGGAATCGCCACCCGCAATTCGGATCGATTGGGGGTACTGATCAACGATCTGCTCGATATGAGCCGCATCGAGTCGCAACGACTCGAGATCCGGACCGAGCCCATCGATCTGGCCGCCGTGCTCGCCGAAGTCGCGGCAACATTCCGGGTGCAGGCCTACATGAAGGGTTTGGTCTTCCGGGAGCAGGTGGCGCAGCTCCCCAAAGTGCCGGGAGATAGCGCTCGCCTCGTCCAGGTGTTCAACAACCTCGTGTCCAACGCGATCAAGTACACGCCCAAAGGCGAGATTGGGATCCGAGCCGCCCCGGTCAAAGGCGGCGTCGAGGTGATCGTCCACGATTCCGGCATAGGTCTCACGCGAGAGGAGCGGGCTCAGCTCTTTACCAAGTTCTTTCGCGGCCGCAACCCCGTCGTAGCGGATTCGAGGGGGACCGGACTGGGGCTGGTCATCGCCAAAGCGATCCTGGACCGACACGGCGCCACGATCGGCGTGCAGAGCGAGCCCGGCCAGGGCACCAGCTTCCGAGTCGTGCTTCCCGCCTGGCCCGACGAAGCCGCCGATGCGGCGGCGGTTTAGGAAAACCCGAATGGCGAAGATCCTGGTGGCCGAGGACGAGAAGCAGATCGCCGACATGATCGCGTTCAAGTTGACGAATGGCGGTCATAAGGTCATTCACGCACAGGATGGTGAGCAGGCTATGACCCTGGCGATGACCGAGCGACCCGATCTGATCCTGCTCGATGTAATGATGCCGGGCTTGAACGGGTTGGAGGTGTTGCGGCGGCTCAAGGGCGATCCCACCATGCGCTCCATGCCGGTCATCATGGTGACGGCCAAGGGTCATGAGCGGGACGTGCTGAACGGACTGCGCGGCGGTGCCATCGACTACGTGGTGAAGCCGTTCAGTTTGAAGGAGCTCGCCGCGCGGGTGGAGCTGGCGCTCCGGAAAGAACCTCCCGCCACAGCGTCTTGAGACTGTCATACACCGGCTTGAGGCGAGCCTGGGAGCGGGGCTCGGTCCAGCCACCCCAGGTCCAGTCAGTGAAGGCGGCTGCGCGCCAGACTCCACTCGATAGTGCAGGCAACGCTCCGAGCACCTCCCCTCGTCCCTTCCGGTACACCAGTACCCCTACATGAAACCCTTCCGCCATCGCCGTTCCGAAATCGCCGTCGGTGCGGCGGTCGAAGAGGATGGTGCGGGTGGATGGGTCGGTCACGTTGATCAGGTCCCACGGTATGCGGAGCTCGAGCAACCCTGCGTGCTCATCGAGATACCAATCGGCCAGGCTCGAACCGGTTTCGGTGCCGTACCGCAGCCTGCCACGGTCATAACCCCGGGCAGGGAAGAAGGTACCGTCCCGGCCAAAGCGTGCCCGGTTGGTAATGACGAACAGCGAGTCGAATTGCCCGTCGTTGCGGTCGCGGGTGATCACCGGCCGCCGGGAGAACCGGCCGAAATCGTCGCCAGTGCGCGGGTCTACTCGCGAGTCGTGGCGGTTGTAGTCCGGAGTCACCTTCATCGCCGCCGTATCGGGACTCAGCAACTCGACCAGGAACTCGAAGCCGATCTCACTCCGGATCAGGCTGCGAGGCAGTCGATGCTGCCCTCTGCGAGGCAGGTACGTATCGATGGCCAGTTGGACCCCCAGAGAATCCCAGGGAAACTTCCCGGGCTGGAGCTCGACGGCGAGGTAGTAGAAGGACTCGTCCGCCCCCGCCCGAAGTCTGCGTGGTCCTCCCGCGCCATCGGCCTTCGCACTCTGCACCGCCGGGAGCGCTAGCCAGCGGCCCGGGTCGCCCCCCAGTCGCGGCGTGGTCTGTGCGTCCCCTGCATACTGGCCCAGGATCCCGTAGTTCTGCTCCGCGTCCATGACATTGTGCCACAGCCTCGTGTTGTCCCGCGGGATCTCGTACTCGATCACCGCCCAGTTTTTCTTGAACCATTCGTCGAGCCAGGCGAACAGGATCGACCCAGCCGCACCCGACTCGCGAATCTCGCGGGTAAGCCGGGCGTCGATGGCAGCCATGGCTCGCTCGTCGTGCCCGCCATGGCTCCAGCCTTGGGGATGCAGGTGAGCCACTCCGCGACTGGAGGGAACCCCGTACTCCGAGATCACCGTCGGCATTGCGGCATGATGGGCCACCAGCTCGCGCAAATAACCGAAGTAGCTCGACGGCCCCTCGGCGGAACGTGCATTCCGGTATCCCCGATCAAGCATCATGAAGTCGGGGTAGTAGGGATAAGCGTGGTAGCTGGCGAACCAGCCGGCAGGATTGGCAGGAGTGGGCTCCACCAGGTTGGGGTCGAGGCCGATGGCGTCGTTCTCGTATTCGATCTTTTTCGCCTCCGAGCGCCGCCCGGACCGCTGGCGCCAGCGCGCCTCCTCCGCCGTGGTCGCCTCGGTCGGGTGCCTGAGCGGGTCGAGAGTCGGCCAATTGGTGTAGGCAATGGGCCGAAGCGCATTGTAAGTGTCGGCCTCGTAGGAAAGCATGAGGTCGCACTGCTGTGCGAGCCAGAGATCCATCGCGGGGCCCTGCCGCACTCTGAGGTAACGCCCTCCGTAAGCGCCGCGGGGGTTCTTGGTATCGAATGCCCTCACCGCAAACGGCTCCCACTCCCGGCCGATGATGTAGCCCAGAACCCAGCGCGAGACATCGGCATCGTAGCGGCCACCGGCATGACCGGGCCGGAGTGGGATGGTGGCCGATCCGTGAATCAGATCCACCACTCTGCGCATCTCCGTCTGGAACTCGCGCTTCCATGCCGGGTCGTTGAAGTCATGTCTCGGTGGCAGCTCGGCCCAGACGCCGTGCACCAGCCAGAGCACGCGATCGGGGTGCGACAGGTTCCAGGCTCGAAGGGCCCGATAGAACGAAGGGGGAAGGATGGTGTACATCCGCAGGGTGTTGGCGTGCATCGCGGCGAGCGTATCGAGCCAGCCGGCGTACTTCGCGGAGTCGGTAGGAAACTCCGAGGCATATCGCCCGGGGAGCGCGACCCCCAGGTTGACACCTTGGATATAGAAGGCCCGCCAGCCGTGGCGAGTGGCGATCTCGAAGCGCTGCCCCCGGGTTCGCGCGACGAGCTGTAGCGCGGCGGGGCGGGGTCGTGCTCCAGCCGGCGCGCGACTCCAGACGTTACCGATACGATCGAGAAGTGACCGCAGCTCCTGGTTCTTGGGGGCGAGGGCCAAAGCCTTCTGACCGGACTCGACGGCCCTCGTGGTGTCGCCCAGCTGCAGGGTGGCGCGAGCCCGGCCTTCCCATGCGTCGGAGTTCCCCGGGTTGCGAGTGAGGACGATGCGAAACAACGAGTCGGCGCGGCTGGCTCGCCCCCGGCGCAGCTGACCGAAGCCAAGGCCCACCAGGGCATCGAGGTTCTGAGGGCAGAGCCGGTGAGCCCGATGGAACTGTTGCAGCGCTTTCTCGATCGAGTTCGCCCGGTACGCCAGCCAACCGCTCTCGAGGGCAGAGTCGGCCGCCAGCGGGCAGGTCGCTTGGGCCGACACCGAAGGCGGATTCAGGAGAAGGAATCCGGCGGCCAGAACGGCGCATGCGGGGTGAACGGCTTGTATGTTGAGGTGCATGGCTACAGAGGAATGTTCCCCAGGCCCGGTTCCGGAACAAGGTCCCACCCGCGCCTTGGGCCGCTCGCTGATCGATAGCTTCGGGAAGGGGTGGGCCAAGGGGGACCTCGACCTCCTGATGTCCGTGTATGCTCCTGAGGTCGTCTTCGTAGAGACGCCGTTCTCGGAGCCGCTCCGCGGCATCGACGCAGTCCGGCGGTACTGGGCCGATGTCCCCTATCATCAGTCGGAGGTCACCTTCAGCTCCGGGGAGATCTACGCCGCGGGTCCCTGGTTCTCTACCGAGTTCAAGTGCGTGTTTCGCCGGCGCCGCACTGGCGAGTGGGTAGACGCCCGGGGGGCCATCTTCTGCGAGACTGTCGGTGACCGGATCACGGAGATGAGGATGTACTGGCACCGCTGGAATGGAGGGCGGGAAACCAGCAAGCCGTGATCGGCGGCGAGGTTAACACTGTCCGACAGTGCGCGTCCAATAGCTGAAAAGGGGACATTCCTTCCCGGGCCACCATTCCTAACTGATTAGATTGCATAACAGTACGCGGTGGCACATGGTTCGCAGAGTCCCCTGTAATGGCCGGTATAGGCCACCATGTCCGTGCCCCGCAGTAGCTTCCACGTTGCAACGATGTTGTTGGGAGGTCCCATGATTTCCGCGCTGCTCTTTCCGCTGCTGCTCACTGGGGCTGCCGCCCAGCCGGCGGTACCAACCCGGGACGACCCGCCGATCCGTCTCTGGATCAGCAACGATCGTCGCTTCCTCTCTGGCGACCGCGCCAAAGTTCAGGTGCGGACCGAATACGATGGCTATCTCATCGTGCTGCATGTGGACCCAGAAGGACGACTGCGGATCCTGTTTCCGCTCGATCCCGACAAAGACGACTTCGTGCGCGGCGACAAGAAGTACGAGGTTCGCGGCCGCGGCGGCCGTGAGGCGTTCGAAGCAGACGCTACCGGCCGCGGCACCGTGTATGCCGCCGTTTCCCGCGATCCGTTCCGGTTTGACGGTTTTACGCTGGGAGACCACTGGGACTATCAGGCCCTTGCCCCGGCTCGCCTCCGGGAAGACCCGGAGCCGGAGGTGAATGATCTGGTCCACCGTATGGCTCAGACCAGCTTCGACTATGACCTGCTTAACTACGAGGTCATCGGGCGATCCGCGTATGCGTCGGAGCGTTATCCCTCGCGCTACTACGGATCGGTGTACGACGACGACTGGTGCAGCTTCTCCTGTGGCAGCCCCTACTACGGGCGTTCGCGGTTCGGTCTTTCCATCGGCTTGTTCCATAGCCCCTACCGGCGCTATTACTACGACCCGTACTTCTACGCCTACGATCCATTCTACAACCCGTTCTTCTATGACCCGTATTACTACGGAGCGGCGTACTACCCGCAGTATGTCTATCCCCGCCGTTACTACGGGTATCACGACTCGTACTACTACGACCGCTATCGCGGCAACAACCGGCCGTACACGCCTTATCGATTCCGGGGATCAGACGGGTTCGCGGCAGGATATCGCGACCGGGGCCATGACATCCGCCGGTCGGTCAACACGGTCTACCAGCCACCGTTCTCACCGGTACGGGAGCCCGCTACCGTAACGCCGGCGCGCCGGGTGACCGAAGATCCCGCCGCCGATCTGCCGAGTGGTGTGGCGCCGAGACGCTCGGCGGGCCGTGAATCACGTCTGGGTACACAGCCGGTCGAGGCACGGCGGGCTCGCGAGTCCGGAGCTGCTCGCCGCACGGAGACGAGGGATGCGCAGAGAGCACCCCAGCGCGAGGCAACTCCCCCTCGTCGAGAGGCCGCGCCGCGGGATGAGCGGCCGCGAGAGCAGCCCCGAGTGGAGCGGAGCCGGGAGGAGTCCAGGCCAGTAGAGCGGGCCCCGGCTCCTGAGGCCCGGCCGCAACGGCGCGAGGTGGAGAGAAGCAGCTCTCCGCCGCCGCAGGATCGGAGCTCGGGGCGGTCAGAGCGCCGTGGGTCTGGAGGTGACTCTCGCTCCGACGGCGGCTCCCACCCGTCGAGCGGTGGTGGGTCGCGCCGGCGCTAGGCTACCAGATCTGCGCCCGCTCGTTTTCGGGGCGGATCATAGGATCGCCGGGCTTGCAGCCGAAGGCCCTGGCAAATGCCGGAATGTTCGAGAGCGGGCCGTTGGTTCGGAACTCGGGAGGCGCGTGCGGATCCACGTTCACCATGAGTCGGGTGAACTCCGGACGCGCCTTTGCTCGCCAGATCTGGGCCCAGGCGAGGAAGAAGCGCTGATCGCCGGTGTAGCCATCGATTCGCTTCGGCTCCGGTTTTCCCGCCAGCGACCGGCGATACGCTTCATGGGATATCAGCAACCCCCCGAGGTCGGCAATATTCTCCCCTAATGTCAGCTTGCCGTTCACGTGGAGTGAATCGACCGCCACGTAGCCGTCGAACTGATCTCTCACCCCGTCCGCGCGACGGTTGAATTCCTCGGTATCCGCGTCGGTCCACCAGCCGCTCAGGTTCCCCTGCGCGTCGAACTGCCGGCCCTCATCGTCGAAGCCGTGGGTGATCTCGTGGCCGATCGCTCCGCCCATCCCTCCGTAGTTCACTGCGTCATCCGCCTTGGGATTGAAGAAGGGCGGCTGCATGATGCCTGCTGGAAACGTGATCTCGTTGGTGGGAGGGTTGTAATAGGCGTTTACGGTCGGTGGGGTCATCGCCCACTCCGCGCGGTTGGTCGGCTTGCCGATCTTCTTCAGCACCCGCGCATTCTCGAATTCATTGGCCAGGAGCAAGTTGGAGACGAAGGGACCAGGACGGGCCTCGAGCTTGGAATAGTCCCGCCATGTATCGGGGTATCCGATCTTGTTGATGATGCTTTGGAGCTTGGCGTACGCCTTGTTCTTGGTCTGCTGGCTCATCCAGGATAGACCGCTGAGGCGGCTCTTGAGCTGCGTGCGGATGTTGCGCACCATCTCGAGTGCCCGGGCCTTGGCCTCGGGCGTGAAGTTCGTCCGAACGTACGCCTGACCGAGCACCTCGCCCAGGGCCCCATCGGTGAACGCGAGGCATCGCTTCCAACGGGGACGCATCTCGCTCACCCCGCGCAGCACCGTTGAATTGAATCGGAAGCTCTCTTTCACGAACAGAGAGCTCAGGGCCGGTGCGGTATTGGCAATGACATTCCAGCGGAGGTAGGCCTTCCAGTCCGGGAGGGGCGCGGCCGCAAGCAGAGAATCGACCGTACCCAGGAATTGTGGCTGGGCGACGTTCACCTCCTTGATTCCCTTGAGACCAAGACTGTTCAGATACCCCGTCCACGCGAACCCGGGCGTCAGCTTCTGGAGGCCTGCCGCCGTCGTGAGATGGTAAAGACTTTCCGGGTCGCGCTGGGCTTCCCTGGTCATGGATGCGTTGGCCAGCGCGGTTTCCAGTCGCATGATTGCCCGGGCAGAGCCGGCGCCTGATGCGCTGTCTTCGCCCGCAAGCCGGAGCATTCGGGCGACATGCAGCTCGTACTCCCCGCGAATCTTTTCTGCAGCCGTGTCTGATCTCGTGTAATAGTCCCGATCGGGCATGCCGAGTCCCGCCTGATACACCTCGGCAATTGTTCGGGTACTCTTCTTGGCGTCGGGTTTGGACTGTAATGCAAAGCCCGCCGGAATTCCCAGCCGATGCAGCCGGGCTATGGCCGTCTCGACCCCGCGCCGATCCTTGATGGCCCCAATCTGATCCAGCTCACCCTGTAGCGGCCTGATTCCGGCTGACTCGACGGTCGCTGAATCCATGCAGGTGCCGTAAAAAGTGCCCAGCTTCCGGAGATTCGGGTCCCTAGCGGCGGGGGCATTCCGGGCCGCGTCGGTGAGCACCTGCTCGAGGGCAGCGTAGTTTTGTTCCTGCAGCTCATTGAAGCTACCCCACCGCGGCAGATCGCCCGGGATCTCACTTCGCTGCAGCCAGCCGCCGTTGGCAAACTGGAAAAAGTCCCTGCAGGGTGCGCAGGTCGTGTCGATGTTCGCCGGGTCGATGGGCTTGGTTTGTCCCTGCGCGGCAAGAGAAGTGGCGATAGCGGCGCAGACCAGGACCGCTGTAAGCGGACGAACCGAGGGATGCATCTGTGCTCCGGGGGAGTGGTTACAGCCGAATCTTCTATGGAAAACTACGGATGTGTA
>JBDTUV010000007.1:0-19209 GCA_040007575.1 Gemmatimonadales bacterium | reverse complement strand
CGTGGCCCAGCCGCTGAAACAGCGTGGTTGCCAACAAAGGGGCAACTACCCGGGCCAATCCCGCAAAGGTCTGCGCGACGCCCATTGTAGTCCCTAACTCCCCCGGTTCCGTTTGCCGCGACATGAGCGAGGTCGTCGCCGGAAACAGAAGAGCCGTGCCGATCGGCACCAGCGGTATGACGAGTGCGAGTGTCCAGAGATCGCGAGGAAGCGGGTACAGCGCAAGCCCAACCACCAGGAGACCGGTACCGAGGCGCATCGCCCAGATCTCGCCGAGACGCTCGACGATCGGCCCCAGCAGCAGGCTCCGCATCACGAAAGACAGGATCCCGACGTATAGAAAGACGTATCCGATGTTGGTCTCGTCGAGGCCGAACTCGGCTCCCAGATACAGCGCCATGATCGAGGTCATCGAGGAGAATGCGATCATGCCGACGCCATAAATCCAGAGCAGGCGGCCAATCGGCGAGGTCGGGTGCCGCAGCGCCATCCATGCCGGATGCCATATCGGCTTCCTGACGCCCACGACCGAGGGAGCAGAGCCCTTTCGCGATTCCGGCAGCCACCGCCAGGTGAAGATGACGTTGATGAGGCAGAGCACCGCGGCGATGATCCCCGGAGCCTCCTGTCCGAAATGCGCCGCGGTCGACCCGATCGCGGGACCGACCATCACGCCGGCGGACGTTGCCGCGGAGAGCCAGCCGAGCGCGCGCGCGCGATCGCCGGGAGCGACCGTGTCCGCCACATAGGCCTGCGCCACCCCGGTCGTGCCCCCGCCGGCGCCCTGTACCACGCGGGAGAGGAAGAGCAGCCACACGCTGTCGGCCAGCCCGAATACCAGGTACGCCAGGGCCGACGCGCTCAAGCCAATCAGCAGCGCGGGCCGGCGGCCATAGCGATCGGACACTCGTCCCCAGAGCGGCGCGGCCACCAGCTGGGCGATGGAGTAGGAGGCAATGAGCTGCCCGACGATCTCGGGAGTCGCATGCAGCTTGAGAGCGTAGAAGGGGAGGAGCGGGAGCACGATCATGAAGCCGATCATGTCCACGAAGTTCACGCCGATGAGGACGGCAAGGCGGCGGAACTGGCTGGGACCGCCCAGCGCCAAATCGGTCATCCGCCGCTTCCCTGATCGGCACCCAGGGCGAATACGGCAGCGCTCACCGCCATCAGCACCACACCGTACGCCGCGGCAACACCCACGTCGGACTCACGCAGGCTCGAGAGGATCTCGAGCGAGATGGGACGGGTGTCATAGGTATACAGCATGATCGAGGTAACGAAGTCTCCAAACGCGGTAACGAAAGCCAGGCTCGCGCCGGCAACGATGGCCGGCCGCAGGAGTGGCAGGGTCACCCGCCGAAGCGTGCGCCAGCGTCCCGCGCCCAGGGTGGCGGCGGCCTCGTCCAGCGAGGGATCCAGCGAGCGAAAGCCGGCGAGGATTGCCCGGCTCGTGATCGGTAAGTTCCTGACGAGGTAGGCCAGCGGAAGGATCCAGAGGGTCCCTATGAGAACGAAGCGTCCCGCCAGCGGAGCGTGCAGGCTGAAGGCGGTTGCCAAGGCAATGGCGAAGACGGTTCCCGGCACAGCCCAGGGAAGTGCCAGGAGCGCTTCGATCGCGCCCCGGCCGCGTACCCGCCGGCGCACCGCAAGGACCCCGGCCGCGACCGCGACGCCAACCGCCGCCGCAGTCGAGGCGATGGCGAGCCAGAGGCTGTTGAGCAGCGGCCGGGCGCGAACGGGATCCTCCACCAACGTCAGATAGTTCCGCCAGGTGTACGCCGGAGGCAGCGGCTCGGTGGTCCAGGTACCGAGCGGAACGAACGAGACTAGAAGCAGTGTGAGGTGCGGGAGGAGAAGCAACACAGCCAGCGCCCAGCCGAGCACCCCGAGAGCCAACCTGACATCCCGGCCTTGTACCCGCACTCGCATGGGTGCCAGTCCTTTGCGGCCACCGGCTGCGTTGTCGAACACCCGGGAGCCAGGGAGCAGCCACAGGGCGACCAGTGCCACCAGCGTGAGCGAGATGGTTTCGACCATGGCGAGCTGGTCGTCGCCGTTGAGCCGGGTCGCCACAATCTGGGTGGTCATGACCCGAAAGCCGCCGCCGAAGATGTAAGGGGCGCTGAACGAGGCGAGCGACGTCATGAACGTGAGCAGCGCTGCGCCGCCAAGCGCGGGGTACAGGAGCGGCAGAACCACACGGCGCAACGTACGCCACCGACCCGCACCCAAGCTGGCGGCAGCCTCCAGCACCGAGGCATCGAGGGACGCGAGCCCCGCGCGGGTGAACAGATAGAAGTACACGTACATCGAGTAGGCATGAACCAGGAGGATGGCGCCGGCGCCCTCGAGCGCCCAGGGCGCCTGGTCCAGTCGGAGCAGGCGTTGAATCAGGAGGGAGACGAATCCGCTTTCGCCGTAGAGAAAGAGGAAGGCGATGACGCCCACTAGCGGTGGAAGGACGGCGGGCAGGGCCACCAGCCAGCCCAGGATTCGGCGCCCGGGGAACTCGTACCGTCCGAACAGGAATGCCAGGGGAATTCCAATCAGCGCCGCCAGGACCACGCTCGCGAGCGAGATCCACAGGCTCCCCCACAGCGCTTGCGCCTCGTTTCGATGCTGGAGGAAGAGCCGGACAAAATCGAGGGTCCAGCCCTCCGGCCCCCGGAAGCCCTCGATGAGGACCAGAATCAGCGGGTAAACGATGAGCCACGTGAGCAGGAGAAGGAGCGCCGCTCCGAGCAGATCGACTCGCCGGGCGCGGGTCACTCCGCCGCTCGGGGAAAGAGGTGGATTCCGCCGCCCGCGCGCCGGCTGGGCATGATGCCTACCCGCTCTCCGGCCCTGACCGAGCGGGGTGGCCCGGTCACCTCGATCGACGTGCCACCGTCAGTGACCACGGTGAAGAGACTGGCCGGGCCGGTAAAGCGCCGCTCGGTGACGGTCCCAGCGAGGGCGCCGGGCGCAGGCGGCATGAGGCGGAGGGCCTCGGGCCGGACTACCATGAGCGCCGGGCCCGGACGCCCTTCGCTCACATCGGTGAGGTCCCACTCGACGCCTTCCACCAGTACCAGGAGCCCTCGCTGACCGGGCCCGAGAACGTGGACCTCGATGCCGCTCGACCTGCCGACGAACTCAGCGACGAATTCGTTCGCCGGAGACGCGTACAGATCCTCCGGCGTGCCAACCTGCTCCAGACGCCCGCCCCGAAGTACCGCGACGCGGTCACCCAGATCGAAGGCCTCGTCCTGCTCGTGGGTCACCAGCACGGTGGTAATTCCAACCCGCCGGATCAACTCCCGGATCTCACGCCGGGTCCGCTCACGCAACGAGGGATCGAGGTTGGACAGCGGCTCGTCGAGCAGAAGCACGCGAGGCTCGGGGGCCAGCGCCCGCGCCAGCGCCACCCGCTGCTGCTGCCCTCCCGAGAGCTGGCTGATGCGGCGGCGCTCGTATCCCAACAGGTCCACCAGGGTGAGCGCGCGCGCGACCCGGCGCTCGAGCTCTCCCCCACTCACTCCCAGCGACTCCAGGCCGAATGCGATGTTCTCCCCCACATCCAGGTGAGGGAAGAGCGCGTAATGCTGGAAGACCATTCCGAACCGTCGCGCCACCGGATCCACTCCGGTCACCTCTTCGCCTTCGACCAGTACCCGCCCCTGGTCCGGCAGCTCAAAGCCGGCCAGCAGGCGAAGCGTCGTGGTCTTCCCACTTCCGCTGGGCCCCAGCAGCGCGAGCATCTCCCCGCGCTCGATGGAGAGCGAGAGCCCGTCAACCGCCACGGTGCCGTCGAAGCGCTTGGTGAGGGATTCGAGCTGGAGGAAGGTCACTCTCTCCCCGTCCCCCGCACCTGCTGGTCCCAGTAACGCATCCACTCCGGCCCGCGATCGGAAAGCAGACCCCAATCCATGTCGCTGACGATCATCTCCCGCTCGACCTCGGTCACCCAATATGGAACTGAATCGGCCGGGAGGTCATCGCGGGCCGGCAGGCGAAAGACCTCGCGCGCGGTGAGCAGCTGGGCCTCGGTGCTACCCACAAAGTCGATAAAGGCTCGCGCCGCATCGACGTGCCGGCTGCCCCGCACCAGCCCGATGGCATCGTCGATGACCACAGTGCCGCTCCGGGGGAACACGTAGCCCAGTGGCATCCCCTTGGCCGCGCTGATGAGAATATCCTGGAGGTCCCAGAGGCTCACCAGTCCTTCCTGCCGAGCGAGTTTTTCGTACAGCAGCGCAGGATTGATCGTGTAGGTCTTGGTTTGTCCGTCGAGGCGGCGAAGCCAGGCCATCCCGGCCGCCGTGTCGCCGGTCTGGCGCAGACTGCGGACCAGGATCAGACCCCAGATGGCGCGCATCGTTCCGCTCGCCATGGGGTCACGGATGATCACCTTGTTCTTCCAGCGGGGCTCGAGGATCTCATCCCAGTCGCGCGGGGCCTCGGCCCGTGAGACCGCCCGGCTGTTGAAGGCTATGACGGCCGGGGTCCGGTACGCCGGGAAGTAGAGGTCGCCCGGCCCGATGCCCTTCGGGCTCACGTGCTCGGCCCACGCAGGGCGGTAGGGAGCGAGCAGAGAGTCCCGGATGCCCCGGTCGAAGATCGAAACCGGTCCTCCGAACCACACATCGGCCTGCGGGTTGACTCGCTCGAAGCGAAGTCGATCGAGTATTTCCTGGGAGCCCATGTCGAGCCAGCGGACGTCGATGTCGGGGCGCTGCTGTTCGAACGCCCGCTCCAGGAGGCTCAGCTGGTCCCGACCATGAGGAGAGTAGAGTACGATCGGAGTCCTACCGTCTCCGCCGCAGGCACCCATCAAAACTGCAGCAGCCAGAAACCAGTTAGCTCGTGACCACGAAGCTATCTTCGTGGCCTTCGTGCCCTTTGCTCCTTCGTTGTTAGGCGGCAACGGAGTTGCTCAGCGCCCGGAAGGTCGCGTGAGTGCGAGCAAATTAGAGAAGAGCCGGAAGGCACCCGGTACTCCGGCGGGCAACTGGCGAAAAAAGCTAAGGCCCGTGTACACGTAGGTCCCCTTCCCCACCGGCGCGATCAGCAGCCCTCCGCTGAGGGGCGGCTCGCCCGGATCGTGGGTCTCGAGCACCGCCTGGTAGCGCGCGTCCCAGGTTCGGGCGAAGTAGAGTCCTCGCTCCTGCACCCAGCCCTTCCAGTCCTGATCGGTGAGCCGATTCGGTATTCGAGCCACCTGGTGGTCTTTCACAATGCGCACCGGCGCATTCTCATCAGTGACCCGGTCGTGGCTCACCGGAGCGGCTGGGCGAGACGGTGCCGTCCCTGCGGCGGACCTCGGCGGGCCCTCCGGGTCCAGCCGCAGGGGTTGCCCTCCGACGGTAAGCGGGTAGGGCGCGAAGCGGCCCTCAAAGAAGCGATGCTGCTGATACTGGACGATGACGAGACCGCCTCGCCGGGCATACTCCAGGAGACGCCGGTTGTTGCTAACCAGTGACGAATCGATCTCATAGGCGCGGGGCCCGACCACGATCGCGTCGAATCTTCCCAGATTGCCGCGCTCCAGCGTGGACGCAGTCATCAGCACGACGGGAACACCAACGCTCGCCAGCGCCTCCGGCACCTGGTCGGCTGCGCCGCGGACGTAGCCCACCCGGGCGAGCCTCGGCAACACGAGTGGCGCAATACGGATGGTGGCGGTGGCCGGCTTGGTATACGCCCGCGGCCGGATGTGAGGATAGTCCACGGTCAACACGCCCAGCCCATACGTCACTTCGGCGGAGTCCTGAGCGACTGCGCCAATCTCGGCGGAACCGGCGCTGAGTCTGGCCGGCGGTCTTACGTCGAAAACAAACATTCCCCGCTCGTCTTCACGGGTAAAGCGGAATTTCTGCGACTTGACGGCGGGCCACCCTCGCGGCAGTTGAAGGGCGACCGTGCCCGAGGTCGTGTCCCGGGCACCGTGTGTCAAGGTGACCGTGAATCGGTGAGGGGTGAGCGAACTGGTGGGCCAGAGCTCGGTGGCCGGATCGAGTTTCACGTCGATCCTCGGCGCGACCGTGACTGGCCGGCGCACTTCTCCCCGTGCCTGGTCATTAAAGCGGAAGACCGCTTCGGCCAGCCGCGACGCTCCGAGACTATCGGAGGCGCCGGCATTCACCTCGACCGACCCCAGGAAGGTGGGCGATTCGAACGGCTCCCCGTAGGGCAATCCCCCGGTAATGCCGGTTTGGTCGGAGCGCTCCTCGGGCCAGCGATACAGATCCCCATCGCGAGGTAACCGCAGGAAATAGGGCGACGAAGGCGGCTGATCCAGCACCGGATAGTCCACTGTGTCGCTCGCGACCTGGCCCGGCTGAATGGTTCTCGGCTCCGAGTCCTGGTCCGGCGAATGACATTCGGCCAGAGGAATACATTCCGCGGCCCGCATCGCGGCGGTACGGGGCTCGTCCGAGGCATTCCAGGAGGAGAGCGTCCATCGCAGCACCTGCCCCGGCACGACCCTGTCGTCGTTCACCGTGGCATCGAACACCACTCGCCCGAGGTGCCACGCAGCCAGGTTCAGATGGCCCAGCTGATCCTCGAGCTCGATTCCCCGGGTGTAATACACCCCGCTTTCCGTCGGAGTGGCGCGAGGCGGCTGAGCGACGGCCTCATCCAGATCGGCAGCGGCGCGAGCCAGCAGGCTCCTCCGCCGAGCGGGGTTGCCCTTGGCCGCGAGGACGGAATCGACTCGGGCCGCGTACCGGATGAGGGCCGGTTGTGGCTCCGCCCCGTAGACCAGGGCGGCCTTGCCGGGCCCCCTCCTCTCCCCCAGGGGCATGGCGGCGAGAGTCGTATCGACCCCACCGAAGAGACCGGCTCCCCCGGCGGTGCGGTCCTCGACCAGCGCCAGGCGAACCAGAGAGGGCCCGATTCGCTGCAGCTGTCCCATGTCCTGAGAGCGGTGCAGGCTGCGCCCGGCCATAGCGATCTGGTGAAAGGACTTGCCTACCGCGGGATCGAGCACGCCGCCGTTCAGGGTGAGCGTCGTTGACACCGAGTCGAAGCGAGCGCTGCGGTACAACTTGAGCGGGCGCCAGGGCACCAGCCCCTCTTCGCGAAACAGCTCGCGGAATCGGCTCGAATCACCGGCGATCTTAAATGCTTCCTGAGCCGCCCAGCCCGCCGCCTGATGCTGCCCGTGCCCATCTCGAGGGGTGCCGCTGAAAATCGTCACGATGATCTGGGGACGAAACCGCCGGACCATCCGGACCACGTCCTTGAGGACAGTATCGCGCGGCCAGTGCTGCCAGGTCTCATCGATGCTCTTGGAGTACCCAAAGTCGTACGCCCGGGTGAAGTACTGGCGGGCGCCATCGAGCCTCCGAGCCGCAAGCAGCTCCTCGGTGCGAATGAGGCCCAGCGCTTCGCCCAGCTCGGGACCGATCAAGTTCTGGCCGCCTTCACCTCGGTTGAGTGAGAGATACGCCGCTTCGGCTCCCATCCCCCGAACCAGAATGGTGAGTAGCTCGGTGTCCTCATCGTCCGGGTGGGCCCCGATCATCAACACCCGCTTGTTGTGCCCGAGCAACCGCAGCTCCTGGTCGAGCGCAACCGCACCGCCGGTGGAGGGCGGCTCGAGCTGCGCCAGCACCGGCGATGCGAAGAGTATGAGAGGGAGGAGAAGCGCGGGACCGGCTGAGAGGACTCGGGGGGGCACAGACCTGCCGATCTAAGGTGAGGCTGGAAGGTAAGGCGGGGGGTGGGAACGAGGGAAGGTGGGGAAGGGACCGGGAAGCGGCTTCATTCGTTCCCTCGTTCCCTCGTTCCCTCGTTAGCGCGGCGCGTCGCCCAGCGGGGTGTCCCGGATGGACCGACGGAAATCCGGGTGGCGGACCCAGAGATAGATCCCCATGGAGACCGCGGCCAGGGTGTTCGCGGTGACTACTGCCCAGAAGGGAAACAGCAGGTTGGTCCGCTCCGACAGCACCTCCAGCAGACCGTAGAACATCACCTCGAAGACGAGGAACACCGGCAGCAGCGCATACCGCACCACCGAGTCACGGACGGCCCAGTGAACCAGCACGACCAGACCCATTCCAAGCAGGGCAAAGACTGCGAAGTGGAATGCGGTGTAGACCAGGATCGCGCCGAAGACGAGGTGGGTCGTGTCGGGGCGGGCGTCGCCGAAGAGGACCACCTGGCCGAGGAGGCTGGGCGTTTGAAAGGGATGCCCCGCGATGGTATCGAGTATCAGGAACCAGAGAGCGACGGCGAGTCCCCCGATGATTCCGACATCGGTGCCCTCCGCCATGGTCGAGTGGGAGTTATCCAGCATTGATGGCCCTCCGGACGGCCCTCGAATCAGTGATGCCCTCTATTTCTGGCGTGCCATCACATTGGGGCTGGCGTCGCTGGAACGCAAGGCATCACTGAGAGCCGGCTTATGGCTGTGGGCGGATGCGCCGGCGCACTGGGGATATATCGCCGGTCACCGGAGGCTCGTGCAGCGCTGGCAAGGGCAGCTACGGAGCAGACGCTCGAAGGTATAAATCCCCGTCGAGTGGCCATCGCTCCACTGGATTTTGAGGCCATATGCGCCCACGAGGGCCAGAGAGAGCGGCCGGATATCAGCCGGAATGGTGCTCTGATCCAGCAGCGGCCGGCCACTGATCTCCTCCACGCACCCGGCGCAGGGGCAGGCCAGGCGCAGGTCGCGGGCGGGATAGAACCCCTCGTGGCCATTCTGGTCCCACTCGATCCGGAGACCGTCGTCCTGGCGGTTGATGGCGTGGGGGATGGGGTTCATGGAGGGCAACCGGCTATGGGCTATGGGATATTAGCTATTAGCTATTTGCCATTAGCTATTGGCTGACCAAATAAGAAACCCCCCGAATCATCGGAGGGCTTCTGATCATCGGAGCAGCCACTAGCTAATAGCGAATAGCGAATAGCCTCTTACGCTACCAGATCCTTCAGCCGCTCCCCGGTCTCACCTTCGCGAAGCCGCAGGAGTGCCCGATCTCGAAGCTGGCGAATCCGCTCGCGGGTGACACCCATCATCCGGCCGATCTCTTCCAGCGTACGGCTATTGCCATCGTCGAGCCCGAAATAGAGCCGGAGCACCTTGGCGTCCCGCGGCGGCAGCGCGGCAAGAGCTGCCTCGATGTCTCGCGTCTGGCTGTTGGCCATGGTGGACATGTCGGTGCTTTCCTGCTCACCGCTGGTAAAGCGCTCGATCCGCTCGTTCCCCTCGCCATCCCGGGTAGGATGATCGAGCCGAACCGCCTCGGAATTGAGGGCACTGAGGGAGCGTACCGCCTCGACCGTGAGACCGGTGGCGCGGGCCAGCTCCTCGGTGGTGGGCATCCGGCCCAGCCGGTCCTTCAACAGCGTCGTGGTTCGTCCCAGGCGGCTGAGGTCAGCCGTCCGGTTGAGCGGGACCCGAACCGGCCGCCCGTGGCGCGCGATGGCGGCCTGGACTGCCTGACGGATCCACCAGACCGCATAGGAGATGAACTTGACCCCCCGGTCCGGATCGAACTTCCGGGCCGCCGTCATGAGACCGAGGTTCCCCTCGCCGATCAGATCGACGAGCGGCACCCCACGATTCTGGAACTTCTTGGCCACGGAGACGACGAAGCGGACGTTGTGACGCGCCAGCCGCTCCTGCGCCACCACGTTCCCCTTGAACGCCTTCCGGGCGAGCTCCATCTCCTCCTCACGATTGAGGAGTGGAACCCGGCTGATCTCGTCGAGATAGAGGTCGAGACTCTCACGACCTTCGTCGATTGCGCGAGCGATCTGAGCCGGTCGCACCGGGCGACGCTTGCTACGTGCCTTGACTGTCACGCCTTAGCCTCCTGGGGGACTCTTGTCCCGATGCTCGGTTACCAGCCACGCCTGAGGCCGAGCCAGATTTGAGTCGGCCAATATACTGCCTAAGATGCGAGAAATCAACACTTTATATAAACCGTAGCGGGATGGAGAGTTGCGGGTCCGACTAGGGAAGACGCCCTAGGGGGCACTCCGTTCTGCAACTTTGGCAGCCCCGAAGGTCATACTGTCGCACCATGCGGGAGGGTTACCGCTTCGGCCCACCCATGCTCTGAGGTTTTTCGGTAATAGACGACTTAGCCCCGGCACCATAGGAGCGAAGCGCCATCTCGTAGTTCTTGCCGACCGACTTCACCATGGCGAAGGGAATGTCGAAGCTGAGCCAGCTGTCGGACGCGTACTTGTCACTCCGGAAATGGCGGGTCTGGAAATTCCCAGCCGGAACCCTCACGCTCTCCGGTCCCACCAACACCACGTCCTTGCATACATCGTTGAGGAAGGACTGCTTTTCCATCTGGCCCCGGATCATGTTCAGCATCATTCCATCCATCTTCATGGCCGGCTTGCTGCCCGGCTTCATCACGATTTCCTGGACATCGCCGAGCTCCGCGGCAGACCCGGGTACCAGCATCTGGTAGACGATATTGCCCTCCTTCTTTTCTCCGATCATGCGCAGCTCGAGCCACTTCATGTCCTTTCCTCCCCGCTTTTCGCGGCCGACGACGGCGTAGCGGATGGTGTAAGGATCCTTCTGGTTGTACAGCGCCTGATATTCGGCCCATCGCCCAACCTGGGGAAACTTCAGCTGCTCGATGCAGCTCTCCTGTGCCCGGCCGGCAGAAGCCACGCCCAACAGGATGGCGAGTAGGAGCATTGGAGTTCGCATAGGTTGTCTCTTCCCTGAGTGGTGGAACACTTCGGAACTGCGTACCTCGCCCACCAGCATCAATGCGTGCTGCTCCCAGAAAGTTGCTTCACCAGCTCGCCAACCACGTTCTTGGCGTCCCCGAACAACATCCAGGTGCGCTCGGAGAAGTAGAGCTCGTTGTCGATGCCTGCGAACCCGGGGTTCTTGCTCCGCTTGATGGCAAACACCGTTCGCGCCTTGTCTGCGTCGATGATCGGCATGCCATAGATGGGACTGGTCTTGTCGTTTCGCGCCGCGGGATTGACCACGTCGTTAGCGCCTACAACCAGGGCCACGTCGCACTGGGGCATCTCGGGGTTGATCTCGTCCATTTCCACCAGCTCAGTGTAAGGGATATTTGCTTCGGCGAGAAGCACGTTCATGTGCCCCGGCATACGGCCGGCCACCGGGTGGATGGCAAACTTCACGCTGACACCACGCTTCTTGAGCTGATCGTACAGCTCCCGCACCTTGTGCTGAGCCTGGGCGACGGCCATGCCATAGCCTGGGATGACCACCACCAGGTTTGCCTGCTCCAGCACCTGCGCTCCGCCCTCGATGGTTTCGACCTTGTAGGTCTTCTCCTCTCCACTAGCCTTGGCTTGCTGGGCCTGGCCGAAGGCGCCGAAGAGCACGTTAACGAACGAGCGATTCATCGCCTTGCACATGATGATGGCCAGGATCAGGCCGCTGGCACCATCGAGGGCACCGGCGGTGATCAGCAGCTTGTTGTCCAGCACAAACCCCATCGCCACCGCCGACAGGCCGGCATAGGAGTTCAGGATGGCGATCACCGTCGGCATGTCGGCGCCGCCGATGGGAATGATCAGCAGGACCCCGAACGCCAGCGCGAGCACAATCACCACTGGAAACAGCATCGGCGCCCACGCCGCGGTCGGGTTGAGGGTTAGCGTGACGCCGATGGCGGCGGCGAGGGCCAGGAGTCCGACATTGATGAGGTTCTGCAGGGGGTAGGTCACCGGCCTCTGGGGGATCCATTTCACCTCCTGGAGCTTCCCGGCGGCCATGAGGCTTCCGGTGAAGGTCAGGTAACCCAGGATGATCTCGATGATGATCGCGACCATCCGGAAGGTGGTCAGGTGCTCAGGTCCCTCGGAAATCCACAGGTAGTACTTGGCTGTGCCCACCAGGCCTGCAGCCAGGCCGCCGAAGGCGTGAGACAGGGCGGTCCGCTGCGGTACGGCTGTCAGCGGCACCATGGAGAGTGGGATGCCTACGGCGATGCCCGCAATGATCGCCAGGACGATCCAGCCGTGGTGGACGACCTCCGGCTGCGCCCAGGTGGCCAGGACCGCGATCACCATGTCTGCGACGCCGGCATACACGCCTTTCCTGGCGGTGACCGGCGCGTTCATCCAGTGCAGCGCGAAAATGAACAGAACGGTCGCCACCAGGTAGGACAGCTGCACGATCGCGTGGCTCATGACCGGTCGCCGGCCTTCGGGGTGCGGTCGGTCTTGAACATCTTCAGCATCCGGTCGGTGATCAGGAAGCCGCTGACGATGTTGGTCATCGAGGCGAACAGGGCGATCGCTCCCATGATGCGAATTTCGGTAGGGTGATCACCGCCCGTCACCAGGATCGACCCGATTACCGCGATACCCGAGATGGCATTGGTGATCGACATCAGAGGGGTATGCAGCAGCCGTGACACCCGGCGGATCACGCCCAGGCCGATGAACGCGGCCAGCACGAAGACGTACAGCAGGGACCAGTAATCGATCGACTCAGTCATGTTCCCGCCTTCTGGAGGGCATCCCGCGTCCGGGCGTGCTTCACCTCACCATCGTGGGTGATGGCCGCGCCCTGCTGGATGTCGTCGGTGAAGTCCAGCTGAAAGGTCCTGTCCTTGGTAAATGCCAGCAGAAACGCCGTAAGGTTCCTCGAAAAGAGAAGGCTCGCGTGGAGCGGCATCGTGGCCGGGAGGTTGAGTGGCGCGACAATGGTAACGCCGTCCACCGCCACCGTCTCGCCGGGGCGGGAGAGCTCGCAGTTGCCGCCACCATCGGCGGCCAGGTCCACGATCACGGCGCCCGGCCTCATCGCCTTTACCATATCGGCCGAGATCAGCCTGGGCGCGAATACCCCCCCGATCAGCGCGGTGGTGATCACCACGTCGGACTGGGCACACTGGGCGGCCAGCAGCTCCCGCTGGCGTGCCCGATCCTCCTCGGTCAGCTCCTTGGCGTAGCCCCCGCCGGCCGAGGCGGCCTCCTTGAGCTCGATGCCCACGTACTTCGCGCCCACGCTTTCGATCTGCTCCTTCACCTCGGGCCGGACGTCAGTCGCAAACACATTGGCTCCGAGCCGGCGCGCGGTCGCGATCGCCTGCAGCCCGGCCACCGCCGCTCCGACGACGAAGACCCGCGCCGGGGGTACCATGCCGGCGGCGGTCATGAGCATGGGGAAGTACTTGTTGAGCTCGGCCGCCGCGAGCAGCGCGCCCTTGTAGCCCGCGATGTTGGCCATCGACGACAGCGTGTCCATCGACTGCGCGCGGGTGGTGCGGGGAATGGCGTCCGTCGAAAAGGCGGTGATCCCGCGGGCCGCGAGCGTCCGCACCGTTTCGAGGTTCCGGAGGGGCATGAGCGAGCCGAGATAGATGCTGCCCGGCCGCATCGCGGCGACTTCGTTCTGCTCGGGACGATTGACCTTCAACACCAGGTCGGCGCCGAGGACAGTTGCCGAAGCCGGATCCACCGTCACGCCGGCCTCACGGTAGGCCGCGTCGGGAAAGCCGGCGGCCGAGCCCGCACCAGCCTCGACCACGACCTGGTACCCCGCCTGGATCAGCTTCTTGCCCGACTCAGGCACCAGCGCGACACGACGCTCGCCCGGAGACGTCTCCCGCGGAACTCCGATTCGCATTGGGCTCCTCTTACAGCTTGATCTTCGGCAACTCGATCCCCGGCACCACCCCGCAGGTCAGCCGCTGCAGCTCGGCGTTCAATTGCTTCTGCACCTCGTCGAGTCGCTGCTTTTCTGCCTGAATCCGCTGAGTGGCTTCGGTCTGCACCGAGGCGACCTGGCGTTTCACCGGCTCGACCTTGTCGGCCACGAGGCTGTCCACCTTGGCTCGTACCCTCTTCTCGGCCTTGGCCACCTCCTCCCCGAGGACCGCCTGAATTCGCTGGGCGATCGCCTTATCGAGGTTGCTGGAGACCGAAAACTTGGGTGCTGCGATGCTTCCACTGAGCTCGGCAACAACCTGGAGATCGTTCAGCCCCGACACGACCCGCAAAACCAGTCGCTCGATATCGTTTAATCCACGCCCGGCGCTGTCCGCGAGCCAGCTGACCTTGTTGGAGCCGACCGCCCACCGCCCACGCCGGACTCGCTCGCCGATGGTGGCCCGGTACTTCGCCACACCGTATCTGGCCGCGAAGAAGATCGGAATCGTCAGGGCCAGCCAGCTAACAAAGCTTCCCAGCACCACGGTGGTGAAAAACAGCATCCACCCCAGCATGCCGCCACCGAACGAGACGTTCAGCAGCACCAGGACGGAAAAGATGACGAGGTTGTGGAAACTCATGAGCGGGGTGAGCCCGAGAGCCGAGCCGAGCGCCATCCCGGCCGCCACTTGCCCGGGCGTCCCTGCGGAGTGCAGCGTCTTGATCATGGACTGGATGAGCTTGAGCAGCGTCAGCATGCAGGGAAAGTATGGAGGCTATTGGCTATTGGCTACATCTTCAGGATGCGTGCGCTTGGCCAATAGCTAATAGCCAATAGCCTATCCCCGTGTTATCCTCCCCGATTCTATGCCACGACAGCGCCGCGCCCCGCATGTGCACAAGTTCGGCGGCGCCTCGCTAGCCGACTCCGCCGCCGTCCGCCGTGCCGTCGACATCATTCAGAGCCACCACCCGGAGCCCACCGTCGTGGTGGTTTCCGCCATGGCCGGAGTGACCGATGCGCTCCTGGCGGTTGCCCAGCAGGCGGGGAGCGGCGACGAGCGGACCCTTGCCGCGCTCATCGGCCAGCTGCGCACCCGGCATGCGGAGGTAGCCAGAGCCGTGCTTCCCGCCGGGCGGAGCCGCACCGACATGCTGGCGCACATCGCGGAGGTGTTCGAGGAGCTCGAAGCGCTGGCCGCGGGGCTACGACGCCTGCGTGAGCTGACGCCACGTACCACCGACCTCGTGATCTCCCGGGGAGAGCGGCTCAGTGCGCGGCTCCTCGCTGGAGCACTGGAGGGATCCGGCATCCAGGCCAAGTATGTGGACGCGCTCGAGGTGGTGCATACGGACGATGCCTTCGGGCACGCCTCGCCCGACTTTGCGCGCACTGACCGTTCGGTGCAAAAGGCTCTCGCGCCGATCATCGCACGCGGCGTCATCCCCATTGTGCCCGGATTCCTCGGGGCGACTCCCAGCGGTGAGGTTGCCACCCTGGGCCGCGGCGGGTCCGACCTCACTGCTACCCTCCTGGCCCGAGGACTCGGCGCACGGCGGGTGTCGCTGTGGAAGGACGTGCCGGGCTTGCTGACCGCAGATCCCCGGGTGGTGCCGGACGCGCGCGTGATACCGCGGCTGCACGCCCGCGAAGCCGCCGAGCTGGCGTATTACGGGGCTAAGGTGCTTCACCCCCGCGCGCTCATTCCCCTGGCCGGACGGCGAATTCCTATTTACGTCCGTCCGTTCGAGGATCCCGAATCTCCCGGCACGGAGGTTTCGGAGCAGGTGGAGCCGGGCCGGTTTCCCGTCAAAGCCCTGACGGCGGCGGGAGGCCAGGCTCTCATCACCGTGACAGGCAACGGCATGCTCGGCGTGCCTGGCATCGCGGCCCGGACATTCGCCGCGTTGCACGCGCGGCGGATCTCGGTGTCGCTGATATCGCAGGCCTCGTCCGAGCACTCGATCTGCTTCAGCGTGCCCGAGCCGTTTGCTGCCGACGCGCGGGACAGCCTCATTCAGGAGTTCCAGGGAGAGATCGGGCGACGGGAGATCGACGGGGTCGAAGTGAGTCCCGGCATGGCCACAGTTGCCGTTGTCGGACTGGGCATGCACGGCACACCAGGGGTGGCGGCCGGGGTGTTCTCCGCGCTGGCGGCCGGACACCTCAACGTGGTGGCCATTGCCCAGGGCTCATCCGAGCTGAACATCTCGGTGGTCGTGGCGGCCTCGGACGCCGCAGAGGCGCAACGCCGGATCCATGCGAGTTTTCAGCTCTCCCGCATAGCCGGTGGGTCGGTCATCCGCCCCGAGCGCATGGAAGTCGTGCTCCTCGGGTTCGGCCAGATCGGGCGCGCCCTGTCGGCGCTTCTGGCAAGGGTCGACCGGCCGGCGCTATCGCTCCGGGTGGCCGCGGTGATCGACCGCTCCGGCTTCGTCTTCGATCCGGATGGCATCAGCCCCAGGCGTCTGGCCGCGTTGGCTGCGGAGAAGAGGAAGGGCCGGCGGCTCGCCGACCTGCCCAAGGGTCAGGCAGCGACGGCGGAAGAAGCGGTGGCGCACATCGCCGGTTACGCCCTGACCCGACCTGTCCTGGTGGACCTGACTGCGGACGACACGGTGCCCGCACTGGAACAGGCGCTGACCCACGGCATGGACCTGGTGCTCGCCAACAAACGGCCCCTCGCCGACCGCCGATCGGTCAGCGATGGTCTCTGGCAGACGGCCCGGGCACGCGGGCGCCGTATCCTGCACGAGGCGACGGTGGGCGCCGGCCTACCGATCATCGACACATACCACAAGCTGGTCGAATCCGGTGACCGGGTCGAGAAAATCGAGGGGCTGCTCTCGGGGACCCTGGGTTACGTGCTGAGTGAGGTGTCGGCTGGGGTGCCTTTCTCCCGGGCGGTGCGAAGCGCGAAAGCCAAGGGCTACACCGAGCCCGATCCGCGTGACGATCTCTCGGGGATGGACGTGGCCCGCAAGGCGCTCATCCTCGCCCGACTGCTCGGGTACCAGGACGAGCTGCGGCCCAGCTCGGTGGAGTCACTGGTGCCCAAGTGGGCCCGACCGCTCTCACTCGAGGATTTCCTCAGCCGGCTGAAAGAGCTCGACGCGCCGTGGAAACGGCGAGTGGAGGAAGCCGCTGCCGAAGGATCGGTCCTCCGCTACGTGGCGCAGGTGACCCCGAGCTCGATCGCCGTGGGCGTCCAGGCGGTCTCGACTGGGAGCCCGCTGGCTGGGATCAAGGGATCGGACAATCAGCTCGTGTTCACCACTGGACGGTACAAGGCGAATCCCCTGGTCATAACCGGGCCCGGGGCAGGCGCCGAGGTCACGGCCGCAGGCGTGCTCAACGACATCCTGAGGCTGGCCGGCGCGTGAGCCATGAGCCGCAGGTGGCGGTCGCCTTTGCTCCAGGCGGAGTCGGCAACATCGGCCCTGGACTCGACATCCTCGGGTTGGCGCTGGCTGGAGTGGGCGATACGGTTCGCGCCGAGTGGAGCGATTCGTCGGGTATCCAGATCCTGGATCCCGGGCATCCCGATCTCCCTACCGATCCAGCGCGCCACACATCGGGACTCGCCGCGCGCGCGGTGATCGATCGCAGCGGAGCGGCGCGCCGCGGGAAAGCCGGCATTGCGCTCACGGTCACCAAGGGACTGCCCCTCTCGGGCGGACAGGGCGGGAGTGCGGCGTCGGCAGTGGCAGGTGCGGTGGCGGTGAACGCGCTGCTGGGGTACCCGCTGGATCGATGGGCGCTGGTAGGCGCGGCACTCGCGGCCGAGGAGAGCGTCTCAGGCCGCCACGCCGACAACATTGCTCCCGCGCTGCTCGGGGGAATCGTGCTCATCCGCTCGCTCGATCCGCTCGATCTGGTGGAGTTGCCGGTGCCAGCTGAGCTGTGGGTGGTGGTGGCCCGGCCAGACCAACGGCTGCGGACAGCCGAAGCCCGCTCCGTCCTGCCCGCCCAGGTCTCACGCGCCGCCGCGCTGCATCAGGCCGCCCAGGTGGGGGCGATGGTGGCCGCGTTGGCTAGCGGCGACTACGACCTGCTCGGCCGCGCCATCGACGATCGTATCGCCGAGCCGGTGAGGACGGCACTCTTGCCGGGCTTTCGGGAGGCCAAGCAGGCTGCGCTCGCAGCGGGCGCGCTGGGCAGCTCGATCTCCGGCGGCGGCCCCAGCGCGTTCGCCCTGGTCCGTGGCCGTGAGGCGGGGGAGCGCGTCGCCGCGGCCATGACCGCTGCTTACACCAGCTGCGGCCATCGGAGCGAAGTGCGCGTGGCGCAGATCGATCGCCAGGGCGCCCGGGTGATCGGCGACTCCGAGGGAGGAAGTCGATGAGGTTCCAGACCGAGCGGCCGGCCAGCTGGCAGGCCTGCATCGCTTGCGGCAACGAGATGGTCGAGACCGATCCCCAGCCGCGCTGCGGCGTCTGTGGTGGCCTGCTGGAGATTCATCACCGCCCACCGGCAATGACGCCCACTGAGCTGATCCAGCGCTTCACCGAACGGCGCGGGGCGCAGCCAGGGGCCACGGCGTCGGGCGTCTGGCGCTTCCGGGAGATCGTGCTTCCGTCCGCCGACGAGGTCGTATCACACCCCGAGGGGAACACCCCACTTCTGCACCGCGTCGCCCTGGACCGCTGGGCCGGTGTCGACCATCTGCTGCTGAAGCACGAGGGCCACAATCCGACCGGGTCGTTCAAGGACCGCGGCATGACGGTGGGTGTGACCCAGGCAAAACGAATCGGCGTCGCCGCGGTGGCCTGTGCCTCCACCGGAAACACCTCGGCGTCGCTCGCGGCATATGCCTCGCAGGCAGGACTCCCGGCATTGGTCCTGGTGCCGCTGGGAGGGGTAGCGACCGGCAAGCTGGCCCAATCGCTCGCCTATGGCGCCAGGACGCTGTTGGTTCGCGGCGACTTCGATGACTGCCTGCGCCTGGTTGAGGAGGCCAGCGCCAAACTGGGCGTCTACCTGCTGAACTCGATCAACCCATTCCGGATCGAAGGGCAGAAGACGATCGTCTTGGAGATGCTGCAGCAGCTCGCCTGGGAGTCGCCCGACTGGATTGTGCTACCGGCAGGCAACCTGGGGAACACCGCCGCGTTTGGGAAAGCGCTGCGGGAGGCTCGGCGGTGGGGGCTGATCTCGCGACTACCACGGCTGGCCGCGGTCCAAGCGGCGGGAGCGGCCCCGTTCGCACGCAGCTTTGCGGAGGGCTTCACCAAGCGGCACCGAGTGAAGGCCGAAACAGTCGCGACCGCCATCAAGATTGGAGATCCGGCCTCCTATGACCGCGCGGTGCAGGCGATCACCGAGACCGATGGCGTGGTGCTGGCTGCTTCGGATGAGGAGCTGCTCGAGGCGAAAGCGGCGATCGACGCATCGGGGGTCGGCTGCGAGCCGGCCAGCGCCGTGACGCTGGCCGGGCTCCGACAGCTGGTACGCCAGGGAACGGTGAAGCCGTCAGACCGGGTGGTCGGGGTGCTGACCGGACACATCCTCAAGGACCCTGGCCTGCTGCTGAAATACCACCTGGAGACCGACCCGGCACCGCCCGGCGCCAACCGTCCGATCGAGATCGATGCGGACATCCG
>JBDTUV010000006.1:0-19413 GCA_040007575.1 Gemmatimonadales bacterium | reverse complement strand
AGGAGCGCCAAGGCTATGCCGATAGCGTCGAGGAGTTGCTGCGCCTGGCCGTGGAGCGGACCGACCGCCCCAAGCGGGACTGCGCCATCCTCATGCACGCCGACTTTGCCCATGGCCCCCACTTCATCCCCGATCTGGTGCGTCGGATCGAGAGCGGTGCCGACATCGTGATTGCTCAGAGCAAGCTCGAGGGAGAACCGTCTCGCGTCCGGCGCTGGATCCGCCGTCTTGCCCCGTACATGCTGCGGGGAACCGTCTTTGTGCCCGGTGTGACAGACGTGGTCTCCGGGTTCTCGGTCTTTCGGCTCGTCACCCTGCGAAACGCCTTCCGCGGTACCTCCGACCGGCTCCTCACTACGGAGGGCTGGGCCGCCAACGCCGAGCTGTACGCCCGTACCGCGCGTCATGCTCGGCGCATCGAGACCATCTCGGCAGTTGAGCGGCGGGATCTGCGGCAGCGCCAGAGCCGGGTGAACTCGTGGGAACCGGCGATCAACGTCTGGCGCTCCCGCGGCTCGCTGCGCCATCTGTCGCCTCCTGCCCAGACGAGCGAGCCCAGCCCCACTCGGGAACCGCAGCGTCCTGCCGAGGTGGCCTCATCGTGACCAGCCTCAGGCTCGCCATCGCGCTGATCCAGGCGGCCGCCGCCGCACCGGCTACCACTCCGCCTGCCGCCTACCCCTTTGTCGTAGGCGAGAAGCTCAGTTACAGCGCCAAGCTGGGGATGCTGACCCTGGGCGCGGCAACGCTGGAAGTTGCCTCGCTGGACACCGTGCGGGGGGTGGAGAGCCTCCGGTTGCGCTTCAGGCTCAGGGGTAAGACGGCCTTCTACTCGCTCGACGATGTGCTCGAGTCGTGGGTGGACGCCAGCGACCTGCACTCACGCCGATTCGTGCAGGACTTCGAGGAGAACGGGAAGTCGTACGACCGCCGGTACGAGATCTACCCCGATTCAGGGTTCTACCGGGAAGCGGGTCGTGACACGTCCTGGTCCACACCCGCCAGGCCGCTCGATGATGCCGCGTTCTTCTATTTCGTTCGAGTGACTCCTCTGCAGGTGGGCCGGAGGTACACGTACGACCGCTACTTCCGGAAGGAGAAGAATCCGGTCACCATCGAGGTCCTCAAGCGGGAGGAGCTGGAGCTGCCCGATGGGAGCAAGGTGAACTGCCTGGTGCTTCATCCCACCATCGACACGCGGGGACTCTTCTCCAAGCGTTCGGAGACGCGCATCTGGCTGACCGATGACGCCCGCCGGCTCCCGGTGCAGATCCGCACCAAATTCCCCTTCGGTACCATCACCCTCCGGCTCAAGGACATGGTTCTGCCTGGCACGACCACCTCGGCCATGAGTCGTTGATCGTGCCCTATCGCGAGGCCGACCTGAGCCGCCTCACGACCATTCCGGTCGCCGGGCGGCGGAACAAGGTCGACCAGCGCTTGCTAGCTTCACCACCGGGACAGGACCGCTCCTTCTCGGCTTTCCTCGGCAGCCTGCCGGACATTCTGGCCGCCCACGACCTTCGCCTGATCATCGATGCAGTTGCCGGGGCCCGGCGCGCTCGCCGCGGAGTGATTCTCCTGTTGGGTGGCCACGTGGTGAAGGTTGGACTGGGCCCGCTCATCAACACCTGGCTGGCCCAGGGGGTCGTCACCCATGTGGCAATGAACGGTGCCGCGGCAATCCACGACTACGAGCTGGCGGCGTTTGGCGGCACGAGCGAAGACGTGGAGGCTGGTCTGGCAGACGGGAGCTTCGGGATGGCTGAGGAGACAGGCGCCGAGATGAATACCGCAATCGCTGTGGCGGCGCGCGCCGATCAGGGAATGGGAGAGGGGCTCTCCCGTGCGCTCGCCAAGCGAAAGACGCTTCCCGGAGCCGAGGCCTCGATCCTGCTGGGCGCCCAGCAGCACGACATCCCGGTTACTGTCCACGCGGCGATCGGAGCGGAGATCATCCATCAGCATCCCACCGCCGACGGCGCCGCAGTGGGTGCAACCAGCCACCGCGACTTCCGCCGCCTCGCCGCCTCGATCCCCGACCTGCATCAGGGCGGGGTGGTACTCAATTGGGGCAGCGCGGTGTTGATGCCGGAGATCTTTCTCAAGGCCCTGACGATTGCGCGGAACCTCGACGCCGGAAAGCCAACCCATTTCACGGCGGCCGATTTCGATATGCAGCGGCACTACCGGCCCCGGGTCAACGTGGTACAGCGGCCCACCCGCGCCGGTGGCTCCGGCTTTCTGCTCACCGGGCACCATGAGATTCTGATACCGTTGTTGGTTTGGGGGGTTTTGGAAGAGCTCGAGAAGAGGTCGACGGTCTAGGGTCAAGGGTCTAAACTGGCTGCTAACTTGACCCTAGACTCTAGACCCTAGACCATCCTCGCAACGTGAATATCCCCTCAACGCTCTCCGGCAATCATCTCCCGCACTCGTGCCGCCGTTTCCGGAGCAAACACCTTGAGCACCAGATAGATCATGAAACCCACGAAGGCGAACCACAGCACCGCCCCCAGCAGCCCCAGGACCAGCCCAAAGAGGCCGAAAACGACCTTCAGCAGGAAGATCGTCACCACCGCCACCACCGCAAATCCAAACAGGTTCCGCAGCATTCTCATTTCCTCGTGAGCACGGGACAGGCGGCAGTACGCCAGGACGTTTCAAATAGTTTCATCAGGACCCAGTGAGCTCCAGCCACGATGTGATTGTGATCGGGGGCGGCGCCATAGGAGCCGCTTGCGCCCGGGAGCTGGCCGCGGCTGGCCGCAAGGTCCTGATGCTCGAGGCCGGCGGTGACCTTGGCCAGGCTTGGCGGGCGTCAGGCGGAATGCTTGCCCCCCAGATTGAGGCCGACGGCCGCGACCCCCTGCTGGAGCTTGGCCTGGCTGCGCGGGACCTCTACCGGCAGCAGGCGGAAGCCCTTCTGGACGCGACCGGAATCGACATCGGTCTCTGGCAAGAAGGCATTGCCCGGGTCGCCGGCACCGAGGCAGAGGCCGAGGAGCTGCAGTCGAAGGTAGCGTGGCAGCAGCAGCAGGGCCATCAGTCCGACTGGCTCGACTCAGCGGAGGTGAGGCGCAGATGGCCCTGGCTGGGGCCTACCGCTGGCGCCCTGTGGGCAGTTCGCGACGGCGCGCTCGATCCGCAACGGCTGGTGGAGGCGCTTCGAGCCGACGCCCAACGCCAGGGAGCGGTGCTGGTCACTGACCGCGCCGTTCGGGTGGACCGGGATGGTGCCAGAGTCACGGGTGTTACCGGGGAGGGCGATCGATATACCGCTACGGATGTCGTGCTGGCCGCGGGAGCGTGGTCCGGACTGCTTGAGGGTCTCCCCCGGCCGCTGCCGGTGCACCCCGTTCGAGGGCAGATGGCCTCCCTGCCCTGGCCGGCCGGTGTTCCCCGCGCGATCGTCTACCACAAGGAATGCTACCTGCTGGCGCGAGGCACCGAGGCGATCGTCGGCTCGACGATGGAGGAGGTTGGATTTCGGTCCGAAGTCACCGCCGCCGGCCTGGCCCGAATCTTTGCGGCCACAGTGGTACTCTGCCCCGGCCTGATCAGATCCAAGGTGCAGCGCACCTGGGCCGGTCTCCGTCCGATGACACCCGATGGGCTACCCATCATCGGTGGCGAGCCCCTGCTCGATGGCCTGTGGTATGCCACGGGACATGGGCGCAACGGAATCCTGCTGGCCGCGATTACAGGGGTGCTGGTTCGGCAACTCGTGAGCCGTGAGGCACCGCGTCTGGCCCTGCAGGCATTCGTGGCAGATCGATTCTCCCATTATCCTACCACATGATCCGCTTTCTACCCGTTGTTCTTCTCGCGTCGACCCTGGCTGCGCAGATACCGCCCGACGTGACCATGGAACGATCCGGCTTCGTGGCGTGGCTCAAGAAGGGACCTAACTCTCCGCTCTCGGCCGTCGCTCAGCAGAAGGTAGGCGAGGGTCTGCGGCTGGGACCGGCTGACGCGGACATCCCGCTGCCGGGGATCGATGCGCATCGGGTCTACCCGGGCGATACCGGCATCGTTCTCGAAGGTCCAGACGGCAAGCGCCCCATGGGCCGCGGAGGGCCGTATCGGATCGGAAGATACGCGCTGTATCTCAGCGGCTCGCGGCCGGGCAGGGTCCTGACCGTGTTCACTGACAGCGCCGGGAAGGAGCCGCCGGGCTACTACGACTACGACGCCTCGATGGTGTTCACCGGCCCTCTCATCCGACTCGCGGCTCCGAAGCAGATACGAATCCTCGCCTCCGACGGAATCGAGGTCGAGGCTACCGAGGTGGGGAGCGTCATCCTGCCGCTGGGCGGACGTACCTCGCTTCGCGTGTTGCGCATCCCGTTTGCGGGCGGTGACGAGTCGGACCTGGAGATCTACTTCCGGGATGAGACCAACGGCGACGGCACCTATCCGGCAGGTCGATTCGTCAGCCTTTACCCGCTTTCCAACGGTCAGTTCCGTCTGAATCTCAACCGCGCCCGCAATCCGTTCTGCGCCTACAGCTCGGTGTACCCGTGTCCCGCGCCATGGCGGGGTAACACCCTGCGGGCCGCTATCAGAGCAGGCGAGCGCTACTCGGGTGGAGGCCTCCAAGCCGTCCCGAGCGAGTCGGAATGATGCTCGTGCTGGCGATCCGGGCCATGCTCGGCCTGGCGACGCTGTCACCACCCGAGGGTCCGTGGCGCGCAGTGCTCGACCTGGCCGGTGGTCCCCTGCCATTCGCACTGCAGATCGAACGAGCGGGGAAAGGCTGGCGCGGAAAGCTTTGCAACGGCGAGAAGTGCCAGCCGTTTTCGACCGTGCGAGTAGAAGGCGACAGCGTGGTTCTCGAGAACGCGGACTACGCGGCGACACTGAAGGCCGCCCTTCGGGGCGACTCTCTGGTTGGGTACTACCACAACGTTGGGAGCAACGGGCCCCGAACCATTCCATTTCGGGCCGCGCGCGGCCGTTGGCCGATCACTCGCGCCCCGAGGAACCTGGTGGGCCGCTGGGACGCGACCTACTTCCAGGACCTGGGAACCAGCCCGCGCGTCTTCGAGTTTCGCAACGGACCCGCTGGCATTGTGGGAACGCTCATTTCGAGCACTTCGGACTATGGCCCGTTCTCGGGAACGGCAGCGGCCGACAGCTTCTCGATCGGATACTTCGACGGCTCTTTCGTCTACCTCATAACCGGCAAGCTTCAGGGCGACACCCTGCGGGGCGTTTTTCATGCGGGACTGAGAACCCAGACGCCCTGGCGGGCGGTGCGAAGCACCGGCGCACCCCACCTCGCATCTCCCACGGAAATCACGTCCGCCGACACGGCTGAACCGCTCCGCTTCAGCTTCCCCGATCTCCAGGGGCAGCAGGTCCGGAACGATGATCCGCGCTTCGAGGGGAAGGTAGTACTGGTAGACATCTTCGGGACCTGGTGTCCGACCTGCCACGAGGGCACACCCGAGCTGATCCGGCTCTACAATCGGTATCGCGGTCGCGGGCTGGAGATGGTGGGCCTGGCGTTTGAGGTCAGCGGCGACCCGGCGGTCGATGGGCCCCTGGTTCGCCGCTACCGCGACAAGTTCCGCATACCCTTCCCTCTCCTCCTGGCCGGAACCAACGATGTGGAGGGGACCGAGGCCGCGCTGCCCCAGCTCCACGGTGCGGGCGCATTCCCAACCATACTGTTCCTGGGTCGCGATGGGCGGGTGCGCCGGGTCCACGCCGGGTTCCATGGCCTGGCAGCAGGTGCCCAACACCAGCGGCAGGTGCGGGAGTTTGAAGGAGAGATTGAAAAACTGTTAGATGAAAAGCGTGAGCGGTAAACGGTAAGCGGTAAGCGGGCCGCATCCCCCCCCCGTTCACCGCTTACTGCTCACCGCTTACGCTTTTTTTCTTACAACCACACTGGGCAGCTTCGCCTCTGGATCTATCCGCAGTTCGAGCCACTCCCCCTTGATCGCGTGGCCCGGCACACCGCACAGCATCCAGTACCATCCGGCTTCGTCGGCAACGAAGGTGGTTTGATCGTTCTGACCCGGGCGGAGTCCCTCGGTGACCATCCGGGTCATGGCGTTGCTGAACGAGGGACGGCCCCCCTCCAGAGGAATTTTCTCCCGCTGTACCATCACAACCAGACTGTGCGGCGCGGTCGAGTCTGCCGAGCGCCAGTCCCACTTGACCGTCCAGCCGAGCGGCACGACGATGCGGGCCTCCCCGGCGCGATAGCCGTGGATCAGCGCGGACGGGGCCCCCGCCGAGGCGGTGACCTCGAGGGTCAGCCTAACCGTACGACCGGCGCTGTCCACCATCAGCCATGACGGCGAATCGGGATTGCTGCTGGCCTCCGGCACTTGCCTGGCGGGTGCCGCCACGGACGGCTCAGCTGGGGCAGGCTCTCTGGGGGGAGCCTGGCTGCGTCCGGAGCATGCAACCACGGTGCTCAACGCGGCCATGGCGGCGATGACATGAAGTGAGCGAGTGAGCTGGATCATCGCGTGCTCTGGTCCCGGAGTTGAGTCGTCTGTACCTTGTCGTAGCTTGCGCCGCGGCGGTTGCAAATTAACCCGAGGAGACTCGAGATGGCGGGATTGCTGTCCAGAGAACGGATCGTGGCGAAGCCGGGGTATAACCGGTGGCTGGTACCTCCTGCCGCGCTGGCTATTCACCTATCCATTGGCATGGCGTACGGATTCAGCGTGTTCTGGCTGCCATTGAGCCGGGCCATCGGGCTGACTGAGTCCAAGCCGTGCCACGCCGACATGGGCTTCTTCCAACTGCTGATCACGCGCGACTGCGACTGGAAGATCAGCGAGCTCGGGTGGATGTTCACACTCTTCTTCGTCTTCCTCGGCTCGTCAGCGGCAGTGTTTGGACCCTGGGTTGAACGGGTGGGACCGCGTAAGACCGGGGTGGTGGCCGCCATCTGCTGGTCGATTGGATTCTTCATCTCCGCGCTGGGGGTCTATCTCCACCAGATCTGGCTGCTCTGGCTCGGTTCAGGCGTGATCGGCGGCTGCGGGCTGGGGCTGGGCTACATCTCGCCGGTCAGCACCCTGATCAAATGGTTTCCCGACCGGCGCGGCATGGCGACAGGTATGGCCATCATGGGATTCGGCGGAGGCACAATGATCGGAGCGCCACTGGCCGACATCCTCATGCGCCACTTCGCCACTCCGACGTCGGTTGGCGTGTGGCAGACTTTCGTAGCCATGGGCGTCATCTACTTCACGACTATGATGGCCGGGGCCTTCGGCTACCGGGTGCCACCTCCCGACTGGAAACCGGCCGGATGGGCGCCCCGCGCTCAGCACAGCGGCATGATTACCACGGGCAGTGTGCACGTGAGCCGGGCGTGGCGTACGCCCCAGTTCTGGTTTCTCTGGATGGTCCTGTGCATGAACGTGAGCGCCGGCATCGGCGTCCTCGGCATTGCCTCACCGATGATCCAGGAGATTTTCGGGGGCCGGTTGATCGGGGTACCGGGAACGCTGCAGGAGCTCACCCCGGCGCAGAAAGTGCAGCTCGCCAGCATCGGCGCCGGATTCGCGGCGTTGCTGAGTCTCTTCAATATCGCGGGCCGGATCAGCTGGGCGTCCTTCTCGGACTACATCGGCCGCAAGCGCACCTACTTCACCTTCTTCGCCCTGGGTTTCCTGCTGTACTCGATGGCCCCGTTCGCCGGGCGGACCGGCAGCGTCACCCTCTTCGTCGTCATCTTCTGCATCATCCTGACCATGTACGGAGGCGGCTTCGCGACTATCCCCGCGTACCTGGCTGACATCTTCGGCACTCAGTACGTCGGCGCCATTCACGGACGGCTGCTCACGGCCTGGTCCACCGCTGGAGTGCTCGGGCCGGTGCTGGTCAACTACATACGCGAATACCAGATCGGCCGTGGCGTCCCCAACGCTCAAGCGTACAACGTCACCATGTACGTGTTGGCCGGGCTGCTCGTGGTCGGTTTGGTCTGCAATCTGATGGTTAAGCCGGTGGACCCGCGGTATTACATGACACCCGAGGAGCTGGCGGCCGCCAGAGCCGCACAAGGTGGACAGCGCGCGCGATGAGGCCGTTGCATAAAACCCCAAGCTGGCTGAATATTGTTGCGCCCAACCTACTCGCGCGATGTGTCAAAGGAGGTCGGCAGTGTTGAACAACGATAGACCCGAGGAGCCCGCCGGTAGCAGCAGGGTCATCGTCGTTCTGGCATGGCTGCCGGTGATTTTACCGCTCCTGTGGGGGATCTGGCAGACGGTCAAGAAGGCCGCAGTGCTGTTCCGATGAGCCCCGGGCCCGGCAGTCAGGACTTGGCCGGCGGCCTGGTTCTGCGCGCAACCGATTGCACTCCATAAACTTGCATCATTATTCGATGATTTGCTGGTCCGGTGTCAAGGAAGAGGGACTTGACGCAGCCAGCGGTGTAATCAGATTGTAACCCGTTAAACACTTACAGCGCCGAGGTTACTGGCTACCGCTAAGGGGTTTCCCGGGCGGTGCCGTGCTGCTCCCATGAGCGCGAAACCAGCTTTTTCTGTCCCAACCGAGTCGGGCCCATCGGTCACCAATCGGGCCTCCGCCTGCCGCCCCGCGGCAGGGCCACACGCAAACAGACCTTGCCCCTGAGGAGAGTACCCATGAGGATCAGTTCTCGTTGGTGGGTCGCCCCTGTGCTCCTAGCCGTTGCCAGCCCCGTAGCCGCGCAAGGAGACTGGACCACCTACGGCGGTAACGACTGGAATCAGCGGTACTCGACGTTGAAGCTCATCACCCCGAACAACGTATCCCAGCTGGTGCTGCGCAAGATGTTCCAGACGGGCATCTCCAAGCTCGGCTCGTTCGAGAACACGCCCATCGTCCAGAACGGCGTCATGTACGTGACCACCCCGTACAACACCGCCATGGCCTACGATCTCAACACCAACAAGGAACTGTGGCGCTACGAGCACAAGCTCGGTTCCACCATCGCCTGCTGCGGACCGAACAATCGCGGCGTGGCCATCCACGGCGGCGCGCACGTCTACATGGGCACCCTCGACGCCCACCTGGTGGCGCTCGACGCCAAGACCGGCAAGGTCCTGTGGGACAAGGAAGTAGCCGACGCGGCCTTCGGCTACAGCATCACCCACGCGCCCCTGATCATCGGCGACAACGTGATCGTCGGTGTCTCCGGGGGCGAGTACGGAATCCGCGGGCATGTCACCGCCTACAACGCGATGAGCGGAGACCAGGTATGGCGCTGGTACTCGATCCCCGCCCCCAAGGGCGATCCGACGTTCGACGACAAGGCGCCCAACGGGTGGTGGGGCACCTGGGCCACGAAGGCCGAACAGAGCGATCTCCACCGCGACATCGCCAAGGAAAAGGCCGATAGCGCCAAGTATGCCGACGCCTGGAAGGTGGGCGGCGGCGGCGTCTGGACGACTCCGGCGTACGACAAGGGTCTCAATGCGATCTTCCTCTCCGTCGGCAATCCTTCCCCGGACCTCGATGGCAGCATCCGCCCGGGGGACAACCTCTACACCGACGCCATCGTCTCGATCGATGCGAGCACGGGCAAGACCAACTGGTATTACCAGACCGTTCCACACGATGTCTGGGACCTCGACGCTACGTCGCCCCCGGTCGTCACCACGCTGGGTGGCAAGAAGGTCGTGGTGCACGCCGGCAAGACGGCGTGGGTCTACGTGCTCGATGCCGCAACCGGCAAGCTGATTCGCAAGAGCGACAACTTTACCCCGCAGGAAAACATGTTCGCGCTGCCGTCCGACAAGGGTACCCGCATGCTTCCGGGCGCCAATGGCGGCGCGGAGTGGTCTCCCGTCGCGGTCGACCCGGATCTGTACTACGCCTTCGTGGCCGGCCTGCACCAGCCAATGAACTACATCACCCATTCCGCACCGTACGAAAAGGGCAAACTCTGGCTCGGGTCGGCCTTCGTGGCCATCCCGGGTGAGGAGCAGTACGGGCTCTACTCCGCGGTCGACCTCAGGACCGGCAAGATCGCCTGGCAGAACAAGGTGCCTCAGCCCATGATGGGCGGAGCCCTCGCCATCGGCAGCCGCCTCACCTTTACCGGTGAAGGCAACGGCAACTTCAACGCTTACAGCTCGAGGACTGGAAAACTGCTCTGGCAGTTCAACGCGGGCGCAGGCTGTAATTCCGCCCCGATGTCGTTCATGCACGGTGGTGAGCAATTCATCGCAGTCGCGTGCGGCGGCAACTTCCAGCTCAGCTATCCACTCGGTGACGCGGTACTGATCTTCGGCCTTCCGAAGCGCGTCGCAGGGAGATAGGTCATTCGAGGCCGGCCGGCGGGATCCGCGGGTTGGGATCCCGACCAGCCGGTGCGTTGAAAGCGCTAATGGCAGGCAAACGGTGGTTCTGGATGGTATTGCTGGTGGGGGGAGCTCTGACGGGAGCGGCGTGGTCCCGTCAGGATCCCCACCGTCACTGGCTCGGCGTGAACGGCGCCGACTGGCGGCGGATGAAGCCGGACGCGCGGGTTGCCTATGTGGAGGGATTTCTCGCCGGAGCGGCGCTCAGTCAGGCCGCCACCGGCGCTCGGGATTCAGCCCAGGTCCGGATCGCTATCGAGAAGCTGAGCCGGGATGGCGGGCTCCGCTTCCCCTACGCCGCCAACGTGTATTCCAGTCGCATCAGTGATTTCTACTGGTGGGAAAACCACGTCCCCCTACCCACCTGGCACGCTTTCCTGGAGGTGAACACAGCGCTTGGCCGGGCGATTACCGATACACTGCCGTAGGTTCGCAGGAGCTTGCATCAAGCAGGGCTTTGATCCCGAAGTTGAGCAGTGGTTGGCGGCATCCTTACTCTCAGGGAGACGCACCTATGAAGCGAGTCGCACTGTTGTGTTTGGGTTTGGCGGTGGGAGCGGCGAGCGTCGCCGAGGCACAGCTGACGATGCAGATGAGCAACGGCTGGAGCTTCACATTCGGTGGCAACGTGAATGCCTTCGCCATCTATGAGTCGCAGAGCGAGAGCGGCGCCACGGCGACGCCAGGAGGGTTGGTGGGGGTAGGCGGCAAGGGCTTCAGCGTCCGCACCGGCCTGCTTCCCGCCTTTGCCGTGTTCGATGCGAAGGGCAAGGAAGGCAACACCGACCTCGGCGTGCACTTCGGGTTCGCTCCGCAGATCCAGTGCGGCGGCCAGGCGCACGACTGCTTCGGCGCAAATATCGACATGCGGCAGGTGTACCTGACGGCCGGAGGCACCTGGGGTCAGATTCTTGCGGGTCGTGAGATCGGGCTCTTCAACCGGCAGAACATCCTGACCGACCAGACCTTGTTCGGCATCGGCGGCACCGGCGGCATCAACGGCGGCGGCACCACTCTCGGTCGCATCGGGTACGGGTATATCTATCCTAACTTCGTGGCGCAGATGACCTACTCGACCCCAGGCGGCCGGCCTGGGCAGCTCTCCGTCGGTGTCTTCCAGCCCTCGTCTCTCGGTGGAGACGCTGGCGCGGTCTACGACGAGACCAAGGTTCCGCGCCTCGAGGCGGAAGGCACCTACAAGACCGGCAACGTCCTCGTCTGGGTTAACGGGACCGCGCAGAACGCCAAGTCAGTAGCTCTCGACGCCTCCAAGACGGCGGTCGGCGCGGGTGGCGGCTTCCGGTTTGGCCGGACGACCTTCTCGTTGACTGGTTCCGGCTACTGGGGCAAGGGCATCGGCACCACGCTTCAGTTCAACGGCGTCAACTCGGGAGCCGGGTCTGCAGTTGACGGTCTCGGCGTCGGTGCCGACGGCGAGCTGCGCACCTCCTACGGCTTCATCGGCCAAGTCACGCTCAGCCCCGCCTCAGGTAAGGTGACCGTGGCGGGCAGCTACGGCTCGAGCTTCCTCAAGGCAACGGACGCCGAGCCGGACTTCAAGACCGAGAACACCCTGATCTCGGGCGGCGTGTACTATCAGGCCACAAAGTCGCTCAAGGTCGTGGGCGAAGGAAACTACGCCTGGACCAAGAACTCGGTGGCGGGTACCGCCAAGAACAAGACGTTCGCTCCAACGTTCGGCCTGATGCTGTTCTTCTAAGCTTCGAGAGCTTCACCGTAGTCCGACGGCCTCCTTCACCGGAGGCCGTTTGGTTTTTCGTATCTTGCGGCCTCACGGGGCAGAGCGGCACCAACCGACCCTGTGTACATTACGCCAACCATCCAACAAACCTAGGAGCAGCGATGCATCACCGTGTGTGGCTCGCGGGCGCCATCCTTCTGTCGGGCTGTGCCAAGACCATATCCGCGCCAGCCAGCGCCAGAACCTCGGCCGGTCCGGACGAAACCTTTGCCTGCGTCAAGAAGCAGATCGGGGCGCTCGGCTACAAACAGACCTCGATCGAGGTTGACAGGCATCGCATCAACGCCAGCAAGATCGATCTCAAGACCCGCCGGGCCGACACCCAGTTCCGCCGAATCCTGGATAAACTCGAGGTAGAGGTCGCGGCCGAAGCCGACGGTCAGACGAGCATCAAGGTCACGGGACACACGTTCGCCGAGTACACCACTCAGCGCGGTCCGACCGAAGTCGAAGAGAAAGCCTCGGATGAGGTGAGGTCGGCTACCCAGCAATTGTTGGAGCGGTGTCGCAGCTAGCTCACCGCTGCCCGGCCCTGCTAGGTTCCACGTCGAACCATCACCCGGCCCAGTGGCGGCCGGCAAGGAGAGGATAGTGGCACTTCCGCTGGTCCCATTGACGCGATCGGCACCAGGACTGGGTCACTCACCTGTGGCCCAGCCCCGCAAGCCGAGCTGGCTCAAGGTGAAGGCGCCCGGCGGCGCCAACTATGTCCGTTTGAAGGGCATGATGCGCGAGCTCGGTCTGCACACGGTGTGCGAGGAGGCCCGCTGCCCGAATGTGGGGGAGTGCTGGGAGCACGAGGCCGCCACCTTCATGATTCTAGGCGACGTCTGCACCCGCAACTGTACCTACTGCGCCGTCTCCCACGGCACCCCGAAGGCGTTCGACGCGCTGGAGCCGGTGCGGTTGGCGGAGGCGGTGACGCGCATGGGGCTCCAGCATGTCGTGATCACGTCGGTTGACCGGGACGACCTGCCCAATGGCGGTGCCGAGGCGTTCGCCGGCTGCATCATCGAGATCCGCCGGCGCCTGCCGGAGACAACGGTCGAGGTGCTCATCCCGGACTTCAAGGGCTCTGAGCAGGCGCTCCGCATCGTAATGGAGGCCCGTCCCGACATCCTCAACCACAATCTCGAGACCGCCGAGCGGCTCTACCGCATGGCTCGGCCCGGCGGACGCTACGACCGTGCGCTCCGGCTGCTGGCCAACGCACGGCGCATGGCCCCGGAGGGACTGACCAAGTCCGGCGTGATCCTCGGCATGGGAGAGGAATGGGACGAGGTGGTCACCTGCATGCGGGACCTGCGCTCCAGCGACGTCAACATCATCACCCTGGGCCAGTATCTGCGGCCCTCCGGAAGCCACATGCCGGTGGCACGCTATTACACGCCGGACGAGTTCGCCGAGCTGCGCGAGCTCGGCCGGGGCATGGGCTTCTCGCACGTCGAGGCCAGCCCGCTCACCCGGTCGTCCTACCATGCGTGGGAGCAGGTGACCGCCGCCAAAGGCGGCGGTCATCCCGAGCGCCGCGAGGGACCTCTCGTCGTGGCAGCGGAGCAAGACTAGTGTCCGGCTCGACCGCCGCCCGCACCAAAGCCAAGCCCAAGGGACTCGACCCCGCCCGCGCCGACGAGTACCGCCGCTGGCTGCGCCAGATGCTGCTGATCCGCCGCTTCGAGGAGAAGGCCGGCGAAGCGTACAGCCTGGGGAAGATCGGCGGATTCTGCCACCTCTATATCGGCCAGGAGGCGGTAGCAGTCGGCAGCCTCGCTGCGCTCGGTCCGGATGACTACATCACCTGCTCCTATCGTGAGCACGGCCACGCGCTGGCGAGGGGCATCTCGTCCCAGGCTGTCATGGCGGAACTGTTCGGCAAGGCGGCCGGTTGCACGGGCGGCAAGGGCGGCTCGATGCACCTGTTCGACGCCTCCCTGGGCTTTCTGGGCGGCCACGGCATCGTGGGAGGACACATCCCCCTGACCACCGGGATGGCGTTTGCCGCCAAGTACCGGGGCACCAGCCAGGTGGCGGTCTGCTACTTCGGTGAGGCGGCGGTAAACAACGGCGCCTTCCATGAGGCGCTGAATATGGCGGCGCTGTGGAAGCTTCCCGCGATCTACCTCTGTGAGAACAACCGCTACGGCATGGGCACCGCGCTCGAGCGCGCCAGCGCCCTGTACGACATCTCCGAGCGGGCCTGCTCCTACGACATGGCTAACGAGGTGGTGGACGGACAGGATGTCCTGACGATGAACGCCGCCATGGAGCGGGCCGTCCAGCGGGCACGGAACGAGAAGCTCCCCACCCTGCTCGAGGTCCGCACCTACCGTTTCATGGGCCACTCGATGTCCGACCCCATCCATGGCCATTATCGCACCCGGGAGGAGGTCGAGGACCAGCGCAAACGGGATCCGATTGCGGTCTGGTCGCAGCGGCTGATCGCCGACGGGCTCATGGACGAAAACTCGGCGAAGGCGATGAACAAGGACGTGATGGAAGAGGTCGAGGACGCCTACCAGTTCGCCGATCAGGCGGCCGATCCCGCCCCGGAGGAGTTGTACACGCATGTGTATGCAGATTCGTAAGGGGGTATCCCAGGATTGTCACCCCGAGCGAAGCGAGGGGGCCAGAGCGGCGTTTCGGCCCCTTCGCTACGCTGAGGGTGACAACGCGAGACGCTGATGGCCATTGTCACCTATCGAGATGCCCTCAACCAAGCGCTCCGCGAGGAGATGCAGCGGGACCCGAACGTCTTCCTCATGGGCGAGGAGGTCGGGGTCTATCAGGGCGCCTACAAGGTGAGCCGCGGTCTGCTCGACGAGTTCGGCCCGATGCGGGTCGTCGATACGCCCATCACCGAACTGGGGTTCGCCGGCGTCGGAGTTGGTGCCGCCATGGTGGGGCTCCGGCCCGTCATCGAGTTCATGACCTGGAACTTCGCCCTTCTCGCGGTAGACCAGTTGGTCAACTCAGCGGCGAAGATGCGTTACATGTCGAACGGCCAGGTGGGAGTGCCGGCGGTGTTCCGCGGACCCGGTGGCTCCGCCCTGCAGCTCGCCTCGCAACACTCGCAGGCGTTCGAGAGCTGGTACGCCCATATCCCGGGCCTCAAGGTGGTAATGCCCGCGACGCCGGCCGACGCCAAGGGACTGCTCAAGAGCGCCATCCGCGACGACAACCCGGTGATCTTCATCGAAGGTGAGATGCTGTACAACCTCAAGGGCGAGGTGCCCGAGGGCGAGCACGTGGTGCCGCTCGGTCTGGCCGATGTGAAGCGCGAGGGCGGCGACGTGACGATTATCTGTCACTCGAAGAGCGTTAGCGTGTCGCTCAAGGCCGCCGAACAGCTGGCCAAGGACGGAATCAACGCCGAGGTACTGGATCTGCGCACCATTCGGCCGATGGATACCGAGGCGGTGCTCAACTCGGTGGCCAAGACACACCGGTGCGTCGTGGTCGAGGAAGGCTGGCCGTTCGCCGGCATCGGAGCGCAGGTGGTCGACACCATTCAGCGCGACGTGTTCGATGAGCTCGACGCTCCGGTGCTGAGAGTCACCGGCGCTGACGTTCCCATGCCCTATAACAAGCAGCTGGAGAAGGCCGCCAAAGCCGACCCGGCGAAGGTGATCAGCGCGGTGAATCAGGTGATGTATAGGGAGTAGGTCTAGGGTCTAGAGTCTAGGGTCGAGGGTCTAGTCTAGAGTCTGGAGTCAACGGCGTTTGGGTAGACCCTTGACCCTCGACCCTAGACTCTCAAACGGAAGAACGCATGCCAACCAAAGTCGTCATGGAGGCTCTCTCCCCCACCATGGAGGAGGGGCGCCTGGTGGAGTGGAAGAAGCAGGAGGGCGATACCGTCGCCGTGGGAGACGTGCTCGCCGAGGTGGAGACCGACAAGGCGGTCATGGAGCTCGTGGCCCGCGCTGCGGGGACGCTGCTCAAGCACGTGGTCGAGGCCGGCGCAACCGTGCCGGTGTCCGAGCTGCTTGCCGTCATCGGTGAGGCAGGGGACGACGTCAGCGGGGCAGCGGGGCGGGAGCCCTCCGGGCGGTTGGGCAGCAAGGAGGCCCAGGCCACCCAACCATCGCCCAGTCAGAACCGGCCCGCCTCCATGCCCCCCGCGCCGCCTGCCAGTGCTGCCACAGAAGAACGGCGTCCTTCAGAGAAGCCGTCACCGCGGGAAGACAATGGTGCCAAGGCCGCTCCAGCGAGCGCATCACCGAGGGTGAAGGCCTCGCCGCTCGCCCGCCGGATCGCGGCGGAGCGCGGCGTGGACTTGGTAGGTGTAACGGGATCCGGTCCAGAGGGCCGAGTTGTAGCCCGCGACCTCGAGACCGCTGCCGCAGCCGCCCCGGGACGTTCCGCTGCATCCCCGTCCGTTACTGTCCCACAGCCCGGCCGCCCAGAGGGCACCCGCCCCGCTGCCTCGCTAAGCGGTTCAGCCGCCGGCCCCTACACGGACATCCCGCTCAGCCAGATCAGGAAGACGATCGCCCGGCGGCTCGCCCAGTCGATCGGCCCGGTCCCGACGTTCTACCTCACGAGCGAGGTGGACATGGAGCGAGTCTCCGAGGCGCGGGAGGCCATGCTGGCGGGGCAGGAGGCCAAGGTCTCGTTCAACGACATCATTATCAAGGCAGTTGCCATGGCTCTCCGGCAACACCCAGCCTGCAACGCCTGGTGGCAGGACGATCACATCCGTTACTGGAACGAAGTGCACGTGAGCATGGCCGTGGCGGTCGAGGAGGGGTTGATCACCCCCGTGATCCGTCACGCCGACCAGAAGACCCTTCGGGAGATCGCCGGTGAGTCACGGGATCTTGCCGCCCGAGCGCGGGAGCGCCGGCTCAAGCCCGAGGAGTACACTGGCGGCACGTTCTCGGTTTCCAACCTGGGCATGCTCGATATCGACGAGTTCACTGCGATCATCAACCCGCCCGAGGCGGGTATTCTTGCGGTCGGCCGCATTGCCGAGACACCGGTGGCGCACGGGGGCGCGGTGGCCCTCCGCCGCCGGATGCGGCTCACCATGTCTTGCGATCACCGGGTGATCGATGGCGCCACGGGCGCGCAGTTTCTCAAGACGCTCAAGGGGATGCTGGAGAACCCGCTGGCGCTGGTCTGGTAGGTGAGAAGTGAGAGGTGAGAGGTGAGAGGATTTTCCTCCGCCCTCCCTTCTCACTTCTCACTTCTTACTTCTCACTGTGAGGGGTTGTGGCAACTCAGTTCGACGTGATCATCGTGGGCGGCGGGCCGGCGGGCTACGTCTGCGCCATCCGCGCAGCGCAGCTCGGGCTCGCGACCGCCGTGATCGAGCGTGACAAGCTTGGCGGCGTGTGTGTCAACATCGGCTGCATCCCCACCAAGGCGCTGCTTCACAGCGCCTACGTCGCCGGTCTCGTGGCCCACGATGCCAAGGAGCTGGGCATCGAGGTTGGGAGCGTGAAGACGGACTACGGCGTGGCCATGCGACGGTCACGCAAGGTCTCGGAGCAGAACTCCAAGGGTGTCGAGTTCCTCATGAAGAAGCACAAGGTCACGGTCGTGAAGGGAACCGGCGTGCTGGGACGCAATCGCACTGTGCGGGTCGGCAAAGACGAGTACCAGGCACGCAAGGCCGTCGTGATCGCCACCGGGTCGCGGGTCAAGGGCATTCCCCCGATCGGACTCGAGATCAACAAGACCACCGTCATCAGCTCGGATGAGGCCCTTTTCCTCGAGACCCAGCCGAAGACGCTGGTCGTCGTGGGCGCCGGCGCGGTGGGATGTGAGTTCGCCGATATCTTTCACGCCTTTGGAAGCAAGGTCACCCTGATCGAAGCCTTGCCCCGCATCCTCCCACTGGAGGACGCCGAATCGTCGGATACACTCGCCAAGAGCTACCAGAAGCGCGGTATCACCGTCATTGCCGGGGCCACGGTAAAGAAGGCGACCGTTGCCAAGGACAAAGTGACGCTCGCGGTCGAGACCGGCGGAAAGATCGAGTCCATCGAGGCCGAGAAGGTGCTGATGGCAGCCGGGCGTGCGGTGAACACCGAGAACCTGGGACTCCAGGAAGCCGGCGTGCAGCTGACTGATCGCGGGTTCATCAAGGTGAACCTCGCCACCCTGGAGACGACGGCACCCGGCGTCTATGCCATCGGTGACGTGGCCGGTCCGCCGATGCTGGCCCACAAGGGAAGCCGTGAGGGCGTGGTGGTCGCGGAGCTGATTGCGGGTCATCATCCCCAGCCGATCAAGTACGACAACGTTCCCAGCGTCACCTACTGCCACCCCGAGGTGGCCAGCATCGGGATGACCGAGGAACAGGCCAAGGAGCGGAAGCTGGAGTATCAGGTCGGCCGTTTTCCCTTTAGTGCCAACGGCCGTGCCCGGACCGCGGGCGAGACGGAAGGGTTTGTGAAAATTATCCGGGACAAGAAGTACGGTGAGATCCTGGGCGCCCACATCGTGGGGGGACATGCGTCTGAGATCATCCACGAGCTGGCGGTGGCCCGACAGAACGAATACACCGTCGAGGAAGTGGATCTCGCGATCCACGCCCATCCCACGCTCTCCGAGGCTATCGCCGAGGCGGCGTTGGATTCGATGGGCCGGGTGGTTCATATCTAGGTGAGAAGTGAGAAGGGAGAGGTGAGCGGTGAAACAGGCAGCGGGACGCTGGGCTTTCTGGCCGCAGCACTCGGGTCCTCCGTCTTGTTGGGCCTGGTGGTGATCACCGCCACCGTTCTTCTGGTGGATGCGCTCGGGGACAGAGCGTCGCCGGAAAACATGGCTCCACGGCTTTACATCGTGTTCGGCGGCACCCTCGCGGGTATCCTGACTGCCGCGGGGGCAGCCTGGCGCCTGTTGGGTCCAATCGCGTCGGACTACCGGCGTGGGGGTCTGGCCATGGTCTCCGGCTTCGCCACCGTTCTCCTCATGCTCGTCTGCATCCCCATCCACCAGCTGCTGGGCCGGAGCGGCCTGATCGTCCTCCTGGCGCTGAGCGTCGCCGCCGCGGCCCTCCTGGGGCGGCGAGCCAGGCGCCTGAGAGCGAGGACATGATGTCGCGCCTCATCGTGCAGGATCTTGGCCAGCGAGCTTATGGCGAGGTGCTCGAGCTGCAGCGAGCCCTCTGCCGGCAGCGCATTGCCGGTGAGATCGCAGAGGACATCCTCCTGCTGGTGGAGCACGACCCTGTGGTGACTCTGGGAAGGGCAACCCGGACCGGGAGTCTCCCGCTGCCCAGACCAGAGCTGGAACGGCGCGGGGTCGACGTGTTCGAAGTGGAGCGGGGAGGAGACGTCACCTTCCATGGCCCGGGACAGCTGGTGGGCTACC